>CAZGYW010000590.1:0-2508 GCA_964530495.1 uncultured Anaerolineae bacterium | reverse complement strand
CTGACCGCGGACGTGACCGTCGTCAGCCAGACGGGACACAAACTGCCCACCAGCTACCCCTCCCGCCGGGTGTGGCTGCATGTGACCGTCACCGATGCCGCCGGGAACGTGGTCTTCGAATCCGGCGCGTTCAACCCGGACGGCTCAATCGAGGGTAACGATAACGACGCGGATGCCGCGGCCTACGAGCCGCACTATGCCACCATCGCCAGCCCGGACGAGGTGCAGATCTACGAGGCGATCATGGGTGATGTGGATGGCCTGCCGACCACGTCGCTCCTGCGCGGGGCGGGCTACCTGAAGGATAACCGCCTGCTGCCGGACGGCTTCGACAAAGCCGCCGCTGCGGAAGCGGTGCAGGTCTGGGGCGCGGCGGCGGACGACGCCGACTTCATCGGCGGCTCGGACCTGGTGCGCTACGAAATCGCCCTGGGCGAGGCGCAGGGACCGTTCACGGTGCAGGCCGAGCTGCTCTACCAGTCGATCGCCTACCGCTGGGCGCATAACCTGGCCCGCCACGACACCCCGGAGACCAACCGCTTCCTGAGCTACTACAACGAAGTGCCCAGCCCGGCAGCGGCCATCACCAGCGCGGAGACCGTCACGCCGTAAGTACCGGCACACAGGCGTGTGACGTGATGAAAAGTGTACGGGCCGGCGCATGCCTGGCATTCGATGCGAACGGCCCGTTTTGTTTCCCACAGATGCAGGGCCCGATCCAGGCACATCCGCCCCGCTGAATCGTGCCGAAAGTCATCCCGGGCGCGGATGCCCGGTCTGCCGGCGTGGAGTATAATGAGGCTATATCCGGTCTAGCAGGAGGATTGGTTGTGGCACCCTTAGCCAAATACGCATTCTTTGAAGGCAAGATCGTCCCCTTCAGCGAAGCTAACGTCAGCATCGCGACCCACGCAATGCACTACGGCACGGCCGCGTTCGGCGGGCTGCGGGGCTACTGGAATGCGGACAAACAGAATCTCTTTGTTTTCCGCCCCGCGGATCATTTCACCCGGCTGCTCGGCTCGGCCCGGATGCTCCGCATGAACCTGCCCTATACGCCGCAGCAACTGGTGGGCATCCTCCAGGAGTACCTGCACACCGAAGGCCTGCGCGAAGACTGCTACATCCGCCCGCTGATCTACAAGTCCACCCCCACCATCGGCGTGCGCCTGCATGACCTTGACGATCAAATCGCGATCTTCGCCATCCCCTTCGGCCAGTACCAGGCCAACGAAGAAACCGGCATGCACGTGACGTTTTCGTCCTGGCGGCGGCTGGATGACAACATGATGCCCGCGCGTGGCAAGATCGCCGGCGCGTACGTGAACTCCGCGCTGATGGTCAGCGACGCCAAGGCGGCCGGGTTTGATGACGCGATCGCGCTCAATGAGGACGGGCACATCGCGGAAGCCAGCGCGGCCAACTTCTTCATGGTCCGTAACGGCGTGGTCATCACCCCGCCCATCACCGCCAACATCCTGGAGGGCATCACCCGCCGTTCCATGCTGCAGCTCCTGCCCGCGGAACTGGGCCTGCCGGTGGTGGAGCGCGAGATCGACCGCACCGAGCTGTACATCGCCGACGAAGCGTTCACCTGCGGCACGGGCTACCAGATTGCCGCCGTGACCCGCGTCGATCACCGCAACATCGGCGACGGCAAGGTCGGCCCGATCACCCGCCAGTTGCGTGACCTGTACTTCGGCATCGTGCGCGGCCAGAACGAAAAATACATGGACTGGCTTGTTCCGGTATACTAACCGTCGGCAGCTTCTCCCCCGCAAACACAACGCCCCCGGCCACTTGACCGGGGGCGTTTGTTATCAGTCAGCGCGTGCAAAAACGCGCATCAGCGGGCGATCCAGTCCGAGGCATCCAGGCGGGTAACGTCCACCATCAGGCGGCCGCGGGTCTGCCACAGGGCGCGCATCGCCAGCGGCAGGAAGACAATCGTGTCGCGCGGGGCGCGCGGGCAGGCCGGCCCCTGCAGGACGAAAAACCACGTCCCGAAGGTGTACGCCAGGCCCAGCACCGCCCCGATGATCGCCCACGGCCGGGATTTGGGCGCTCTGGAAACTCCGGCCACAATCAACGGCACCACGAAATAGGTGACGCGGATCAGCATCACCTCCAGCCCGCAGTTGCCAAACACCCGGACTTTGTCCAGGAAGATGCCGATGACCACCACCGCCAGGAGCAGGGTGACGGTCAGCGCGCCTTCGCCCTGCAGGAACAGCGTAATCAGCACGAAGAACAGGATGATGTACAGCAGATAATCCCACGCGTTTAACGGTTGCAGGTAGCCAATAATCTGCTGAAGCGTGACATCCGTCAGTCCACCCATGAGTCGCCAGCCTTTCTCAGTCGCGATCAGGTCGGGTTCGTCCCACAACCCCAATGAGTGCTAATCCCGCCGCGCATTATAGCATGCCCCCGCCGTTTGGAAATCCTGCCGTCTGAAATCCGCATAAAGACCGGCCGCCGCTGCGTCAGTCCGCAGCCGGGGCGTGC
>CAZGYW010000589.1:0-2517 GCA_964530495.1 uncultured Anaerolineae bacterium | reverse complement strand
GGTGGTGGCTCTCCATCGCCTGCGCGCTGAAGATGAGGGTGAGCACGGCAAACACAAAGGCTTGCATCAGGCCCACGAACAGCTCAAGCGCGTAGAAGACCACCGGCAGCATGGTCGCCGCCAGGAAGGCCATGATGAAAAGCAGCACCTGCCCGGCAAAGATATTGCCGAACAAACGGAAGGCAAAACTGATGATCTTGGCGAACTCCGAAATAATCTCGAAGATGCCGACGACGAAATCGACCAGGCCCAGCGGCTTCTTGCCCAGGTTGCCCAGCGCCCGCAGGTTCAGGAACTTCTGGAAGTAGTCCGGCCCCTGCGCCCACACCCCGTACACCTGGACCATGATCACCGCGATGATCGCCAGCGCCACGGTCAGGTTGAGGTCGGTCGCGGCCGCGCGCACGAACGGCGTCACCACGAAGATGTTGGCGTTCACCAGCCCGGCTTCCTGCGCGGTGCCGACGGCTGTCACCAGCTCTTCCGGCAGCTCGTGATACCCTTCTTCGCCCTCGGCGTCTTCACCTTCCGCGGCTTCTTCACCATGCGGCACAACAACCCCGGCTTCTTCCAGGGCGTGCTCGCAAACGGCCTCTTCACCCTTCGGGAAGTGCCCCAGGTTGACGGCCTCGCAGGCGCAGAAATCCGCTTCAGTGGCGCGCGTCCCGGCGTCCAGCGGGCTGGTCACCCGCAGGGATACCACGCCGCTGATGGCCTCACCCTCATCCACATTGATCGGATACCCGGCGAAGCCGTCCTCCGCGCAGTGGATCAAGCCCACACTGTCCACGCCGGGGACCAGCTCCAGCCAGTTTGCGATCAGCAGGAAGAAGAAGATGGTCATCACCAGCGGGAAGATACGCCCCGCCCGCGAGCCTGCCACCGATTTCGCAAAGTTGTACATAAAGCCGACGAACAGCTCCAGGATGCTCTGCAGCCGGCCGGGAATCGCCTTCACGCCCCCGCCCAGCCTCAGCGCCACCAGGATCAGGATAATGACCAGGTCGGCCACCAGCATCCCGATCAGGGTGTTCGTCAGGTGCACGCCCTCGCCCAGGAAATCTTTGACCAGGATTTCACCCGGCACATAGATCACCGGCAGGGCAACCCCGATCCCCGCGCCTGGCAGCAGGATGAACGGTATCCAAAAACAGAAGACTGCCCCAAATACGATCATCCCGACCAGGACAAGGAGCCCACGTTGGGTTTTGTTCACAGCGCGAACCTCCTCTCATCCATCCCTATGCCCGATTGTCTCAATGACTAATCCTCCTTCGCTGTCGTTGAAGATGTCGTTTCCTGGGGCGGCTGGATCGCTTTCGTAGCCCAGAACGCGATCCGGACCATGCTGAACAGGCTCAACGGCACACTCAGGATAACGAAACCGATGGTAAATGGCCCGCGCGCTCCCAGCAGGGAGTCTACCCACAGGCCCGCGAGCAGCGCTGCCACTACGATAACCAGCGTCACCAGCCCGGCCAACCCCGCAATCGCGGCATACGTCAGATTGCGCGGGCGGCTGCCGCGCGGCAGGTTCGGGGCCGGAGGCTCACCGCTCACAGGCTTTCTTCCAGACTTGATAATCAGATTCGCGACGCCGGAATTTTATCATACTGCGCGGCGATCTGCGAAGGATTCCGTGACGAAAAACCGGGTGAGAAGCCGTGCGCCGCGCTTCCCACCCGGGAACGTCTCCGCGCTAGTAGAGCAGCGCCTGCCCGGCTTGCAGCGCCCAGTTGTAGAACGGTGAGGCGATCACGCCCAGCAGCACCACCCCGAACGCTCCAATCGCCAGCGCCCAGCCGGACGAGCGCGAGACCGCCAGCGGCTTTTCCTCGTCTGCGCTGCGGTCCACGTACATGACCTTGACCACCATCAGGTAGTAGTACAGGGCCACAATGGAGTTCAGCACCCCCACCAGGGCCAGCCAGGTCAGGCCGGAATCAACCGCCGCCTGGAACAGGAAGAACTTGCCGAAGAACCCCGCCGCCGGCGGAATGCCGCCCAGCGAGAGCAGCGCGACCGTCATCGCCAGGGCCAGCACCGGGTTGCGCCGGCTCAAGCCCGCGAAGTCGGCGATGTGCTCGCTGCCGGTCGCCCGGCTCAGGAAGATCACCACGCCGAAGGCAACCAGGTTGGTCAGGGAGTACATCAGCATGTAGAACGTCACGGCGGCCATGCCCGCGCCGTTCTGCGCGCCGATGGCCACCACGCCAACCAGCGTGTAGCCCGCCTGCGCAATCGACGAATACGCCAGCATACGCTTGATATTGCTCTGGCGCAGCGCCAGCAGGTTGCCCAGCGTCATCGTCACCACAGAAGCAATCGCCAGCACCAGCACCCAGATCGGGTCGTACTCCGGGAACACGGCCATAAACAGGCGCATCAGCAGCGCGAAGCTGGCCGCCTTGCTCGCCACGCTCAGGAAGGCCGTCACCGGGGTCGGCGCGCCTTCATACACGTCCGGCGTCCAGAAGTGGAACGGCACCGCGCTGATCTTGAACCCGAAGCCGACCA
>CAZGYW010000588.1:576-2535 GCA_964530495.1 uncultured Anaerolineae bacterium | reverse complement strand
CACCCTATCCTACACTCTTTCCCTACACGACGCTCTTCCGATCTCGTCCTGCGGCGGCAGGGCGGTCATGTACGTCAGGCTGAGGCCTGGCGCGATGTGAATCGCAGGACTCTCGACGCGATCCAGGCGGCTGTAGTCGTTCTGGCGGGTGGCCGTGATCCGCGCGTCGGGGTCCAGCCGGAACTGGCTCAGGCGCTTGTAGGGGGAGGGCCGCATCTCAAACGCGGCAGGCAGCCAGGCGAGGAGGATCAGGGCCGCGAGGAGCGTGACGAGGGCGGCGACTCGCTGGCGGGAGCGCGCCATGATCAGCGCGGCGGTCGCGCCCAGCCCGGCGCTCAGGATTACGGCCCGCTCCGCGCCCAGCAGCCCGATCGCCAGCGGGGCCAGGGCCGCCCCCGCCGCCGAGCCGAGCAGGTTGGCGCTGTAGGTGCGCCCGGCATGCGCGGCATCCGCGGCCAGCAGCGCGCCGATCAGCGCCCCGGCGCAGGCGAACGGCACGGCCAGCGCCAGCAGGTTAGCCGCCAGCAGCACCACCTGGGCTCCGTCCCAGGCGATGGCGTATGAATCGAAGGGCAGGTGGTTGACGAACAGGTAAGCCGCCAGACCGCTGAGGGCGAAGCCGAGCGCGTAACGCGGCCCGTGCGCCGCGCGGCGTAGCCCCGGCCAGAGGGCCAGCAGCGTCCCGCTGGCTGCGAAGCCGAGCAGGGCCAGGCTGACCACAAGGAAGGCGAAATGGTAGAACTGCGTGACGGAGAATACCCGCGTCAGCGCCACCTGGAGCAGCAGCATGGCGGCGGAGAGCAGGCCCATCCCGGCCAGCGCAGATCGGTTGCTCATCACGCTCCTCCCCCGGCGCAAAGACAAAACATGGGGCACGGATGTTCACGGATTGGCGCACGGATTCTCACGGATAGAAACGATTGATTTTTGGCTAACCCATGTCCGATCTGTTTTGAATCACAGGTCTCTATCTGTGCAAATCCATGCCCCATGCTTTTAAAATCCTATGCCGTATTTTGCCAGCCAAATGGTTTTCTGAATCCATGCCTTATCCGTGAAGATCCGTGTACAAATCCGCGTGAATCCGTGCCCAATGCTTTTCAAATCCCGTGCCCCCATGTTTCTCTCAGTATAATGGAGGATGTGCCTGGCGGTTCAGGTGGAGGGCGATGCGCATGAAGACAATCCGGTGGGGCATCATCGGCGTGGGCAACGTGACCGAGGTCAAGAGCGGCCCGGCACTCTATAAAGCGGAGCACTCCGCGCTGGTGGCCGTGATGCGCCGCACGCCGGGACTGGCGGAGGACTACGCCCGCCGCCACGGCGTCCCGCGCTGGACGACCGACGCGGATGCCCTGATCCACGACCCGGAGGTCGACGCAGTGTACATCGCCACCCCGCCGGACACGCACCTGGCCTACACGCTGCGCGTGGCGGCGGCGGGCAAGCCGGTTTACGTGGAGAAGCCGATGGCTCGCACCCATGCCGAGTGCCAGCACATGATCCGGGCCTGCGCGGCGGCGGGCGTGCCGCTCTTCGTGGCCTACTACCGGCGCGCGCTGCCCCGCTTTGAGCAGGCGCGGGCGCTGATCCAGTCCGGCGCACCGGGGGAGGTGCGCTTCGTGCGCCTGACCCTGACCCAGCCGCCGCCCGCTGACCTCGACCCCGCCAACCTGCCGTGGCGCGTGATCCCGGAGATTGCCGGGGGTGGCCTGTTCCTGGATGTCGGCTCGCACATGCTGGACTGGATCGATTACGCGCTGGGGCCGATCGTGGCGGCGCGCGGCTTCGCCGCCCACCAGGCCGGGCTGTACCCCGCCGAGGACAGCGTGATCGGCATCTGGCAGCACGCGTCCGGCGCGCAGGGGGTGGGGGTGTGGAACTTCGCCGCCGACCGCCGCACCGATGTGATCGAGATCGTCGGCAGCGCGGGACGGCTGACCTTCCCCTGCTACGGGG
>CAZGYW010000588.1:0-566 GCA_964530495.1 uncultured Anaerolineae bacterium | reverse complement strand
ACCTGCCCCAGCACGGGCGAGAGCGCGGCGCGCACCAGCCGGGTAATGGACGCGCTGCTGGGCCGCGAGGTCTGAACGCCTATCTCTTTGCCGGCCGCTGGCGGCATCATTCTGCTACGCTACCTCAAGATTCTTCCACAATTGCGAAGAAATCTTCAGATCATGCTTGACAATCTTCATTTCCGGTGATAATCTTTTGCTGGATGTGAAGATTTTCAAGGCGCGGCTTAACTATCGTAAGGATGGCGCAATGTACTCAGCCCCACGCTCCTGCCCCGTTTGCGGCGGCGACATGCTGATCACCCGCCTGTACTGCCCGGAATGCGACGTCAAGCTGGAGGGTCACTTCAGCTTCGGCGGTCTGAGCGGCCTGAGCCAGGAACAGCTCGCCTTTGTGGAAACGTTCATCGCCTGCGAGGGCAAGATCACGCGGGTGCAGAAGGCCCTCGGCATCTCGTACCCCACCGTCCGCAGCCGCCTGGAGGAAGTGATCCTGGCCCTCGGCTACGAGGTCGGGGAGGAAGAGGACGAGGAACCGGCCGTCGATGATGACCTGCGCAAGCAGG
>CAZGYW010000587.1:0-2535 GCA_964530495.1 uncultured Anaerolineae bacterium | reverse complement strand
CGCCCCATCAATGCCATCACAATCAGCTCCACGAAGTTCAACCAGCGCGCGCCTGAGGGCTACACCCTGCTGCGTGTGTTCTTTGGCGGCTCGCGCAGCCCGGAGTCGATGGCGTTCGATGACAGCACGCTGCAGCAGGTTGTTCGCTCCGAACTTCGTGAATTGCTGGGCATCCAGGCGACCCCGCTATTCCAGCGCATCTACCGCTGGCACAACGGAAATCCCCAGTACGATGCCGGTCATCTGGACCTGCTGGAGTCCATCGAAACGGCACTCCCGGCCGGACTGTATCTGACCGGCAGCCCGTATCGCGGTGTAGGAATCCCGGACTGTGTCCATCAGGCCCAGCAAACGGCTGAACAAGCAGTCAACTTCCTTGTGGAAAACCCGGCCAGCCACCAGTACTGACCCATCGCAGATTTTCCTTAGAAGCAGATGAGAGTCCCTTCCAGACGCTTGTCGCTGTTTTCATTCAACGCTATCCTCATAGAAACTCACTGAAATCACCAGAATACTACATGATTATGTAGATTTTGTGACTTTCTACCTCAGGAGAGTGCCGTGACATCCAGCCTGCACCGTCCCACACCCAACCGGCCTCAATCCTCCGCCACAACCCGGGAACGCAGTGCATCCCTGACCCGGCGCCAGTATGTGCGCTTCGCCTTCTACAAAACAGATCCCCTCTGGCGGCGGTTATCACCTGAGAAACAAGCGGAACAAAAACGGGAATTGCTGGAGACAATCCGTAGCTTTGGGCGTCGAATGCTGCTGCGTCCCTACAGCCTGATGGGTACCCGGGCCGATGCGGAGCTGCTCCTGTGGCAGATTGCTGAGAGCATGGAGCCGTTTCAGGCGCTGGCCACCGCGATCATGAGCACGCGCATGGGCGGGTATCTTCACCTTACCCATTCGTTCCTGTCCCAGACGAAACGCTCGATCTACGAAATCCGTGACAATCCGGATGAAGACGCCGAACGGTTGATCATCCAGCCCAGCGAAGCCAGGTACCTGTTTGTGTATCCATTCATCAAGACGCGCCCCTGGTACCGGCTTACGCTCCCTGCGCGCCAGGGCATGATGGACGAGCATATTCAGATCGGGCGCAAATATCCGGCGGTAAAGCTGAATACAACCTACTCCTTCGGGCTGGATGATCAGGAATTCGTTGTTGCCTTTGAGACCGATGAACCGTCGGACTTCCTGGACCTCGTCCAGGACCTGCGTGAAACCGAAGCCAGCCTCTATACCTTACGAGACACCCCCCTGTTCACCTGTGTGCGGGCGGCGCTTGACGAGGCGCTTGATGCGCTGGGCGGCCCGCCGATTGCCGTTGCTCAGGAACCCGACAGACCTCATGGTGAGGGCGAGACACAGGTCTGCCGTCTGGCAGACCTTCCACCCGGCGAGCGCAAACTGGTGTATCTCGACGGGCAGCAGATCGCGGTCTTCAATGTGGATGGCACGCTGTACGCAATCAACAATCGCTGCACCCACGCCCGCGGCCCGCTCAGTGAAGGCACAGTCGAAACAGACGACGAAGGCTGCTCGGTGATCTGCCCCTGGCACTACGCCCGCTTTGATCTCTCATCGGGGCAGGCCATCGACGGTGTAGCCAGTATGGGAGTCACCACCTATCGGGTGGAAGTACGCGAAGATGTGATCTGGGTCGGCACACCGACCTCTGGCACCCCATCACAAGGCGGGATCACAGAGCCATGACCGACACTCAACATGTTACTCCGTACGACGCCGTGCTGATCGTGGCATTTGGGGGACCGGAAGGCATGGAGGATGTTATGCCCTTCCTGGAAAACGTTTTGGCCGGCCGCAACGTTCCCCACTCCCGTATGCTGCAGGTGGCCGAGCACTATCGCCTGTTTGACGGAATCAGCCCGCTCAACGGTCAGGTGCGGGCCCTTAAAGCGGCTCTGCAGGCCGAACTCAACACGCATGGCCCCCACCTGCCGTTGTATTGGGGCAACCGGAATTGGCATCCCTTTCTGACCGAGACTCTGCGCCAGATGGCCCGGGATGGCGTGCGCCAGGCACTGGCGCTGTTCACCAGCGCCTATAGCAGCTACTCAAGCTGCCGGCAGTATCGCGAGGACATTGCCCGCGCCCGGGCGGAGGTTGGTCCCAGTGCTCCGCAGGTGGATAAGCTGCGCGTTTATTACAACCACCCCGGTTTCATCGAGCCGAACATTGCCAATCTTCGACTTGCGCTGGAACAAATCCCCACGCAACGCCGGCCAGCGACCAGACTCGTTTTCACCGCGCACAGCCTGCCGGTCAGCATGGCACGCCAGAGTGACTATGAGCGCCAGCTGGGCGAGGCTTGCCGTCTTGTGGCAGCGGGCGTCGATATTGGAGAATGGGATCTGGTCTTCCAGAGCCGCAGCGGATCGCCCCAGACACCCTGGCTTGCGCCTGACATCCTCGATCATATGAGCGTGCTCCGCGAGCAAGGCGCTGGTGATGTCATTGTGCATCCCATCGGGTTCATCTCCGATCATATGGAGGTTGTGTATGACC
>CAZGYW010000586.1:0-2538 GCA_964530495.1 uncultured Anaerolineae bacterium | reverse complement strand
AGCAAGATTGGAGTCACATCTACGAATGGACCAAGCGTGACTCCATCATCGGCGATGAGGTCTATGGCATCGGCAACGAGCTGGAGTTCATCGGCGTCTACTACAACATCGACATCTTCGAGGAGCTTGGGCTGGAAGTGCCTGAGACCTTCGAGGAGTTTCTGGCTGTCTGCGAGGCGCTGAAGGCTGCCGAGTACATCCCGATCGCGTTTGCCGATGGTCCGGGGTGGCCAGCCTACCATCAGTTCAGCATCATGGCCAACAACATCCTGGGTAAGGAGCGCCTTGAAGAGGCGCTGTTTGGCGAAGGCCGCTGGGATGACCCGGATGTGATCAAGGCCATCCAGTTGTTCTTCGTCGATATGAACGAGGCGGGCTACCTGATTCCGGATACGGCTGCTGTTTCTTACGACGACGGCAATGCGCTGTTCTGGAATGGCATGGCCGCCATGCACATGACCGGCACCTGGCTGATTGGCGACACGATGGCCAATACCGACGCCAACATCGGCTGGTTCTTCTTCCCCTCGATTGATGGTGGGGAAGTCCTGCCGCCCGGTGGCCTGGGATCGGTGTACTTTGTATCGTCAGCGACCGAGCACCCGGATGAAGCGATCGCCTTCCTGGACTTCCTGTTTGACCCGGCGAATGCGCGCGTCTGGATGGAGCAGATGGGGTTTGTGCCGCCCTATGCGGTGGACACGGCTGACTTCGACCTGCCGGAGCTTCAGAAGTTTGCCGTGCAGGCGCTGGCGGAGGTGCAGCTCGGCTACAACATCGACGTCCTGACGCCCGCGGCGTTCAATGATGCGATGCTAAACGGCTTCCAGGGCGTGTTGCTGGGGCAGTTGACGCCGGAAGAAGTGGCGGCCAATCTGCAGGCAGCGATGGATGCCTACCGGGCTGAACAGGCCGGAAGCTAGCCTCGTTTGCGGGGCCAGACCTGATGGCCGGGGGATGAGGCAGCACGGCGCTGCCTCATCCCTTCCCGAATCTCCCACTCTGCCTGATCTGCGCCAGGAGTTGATAATCATGTCATCCGGAGTGACAGCCAGCCCGCCAAGAAAATGGAATCGCCAGAATGCCGGTTACTTTTTTGTGCTGCCATCCCTGGTTCTGTACGCCATCTTCTTTATTTACCCGTTTCTGAGTTCGATCTACCTGAGTCTGACCGATTGGGACGGCTTGAAGCCGGTGATGAACTTCATCGGTCTGGGCAACTACCAGCGCATGTTGACTGATCCACTGGTCTGGCAGGCGCTGTCCCACAACCTGATCTGGGTCATCATCGGAACGGCGTCGCCGGTGATCATCGGGCTGCTGCTGTCGATGCTGCTGTGGGGCCGGATCCGGGGACGCCTGTTCTTCAGAACGGTCTATTTCATGCCGGTGGTGCTTTCGTCAGTGGTCGTGGGGATCATCTGGGGCTGGATCTACAACCCAATCTTCGGCATCCTGAACCGGGTCCTCAACACGATCGGTCTCGGCCACTTATCGCGCGGCTGGCTGGGCGATCCGAATGTCGCGCTGTATGCCGTGCTGCTGACGGCTGTCTGGCATTACACCGGCTTCTGTGTGGTGATCCTGATCTCCGGCCTGCAGAACGTCGATATGGATCTGGTTGATTCGGCCACCGTGGATGGCGCCAACGCCTGGCAGCGTTTCATTAACGTCATCCTGCCCCAGATTCGCCATGTGCTGACGATGGTGATTACCTACACGCTGATCGGTGGCTTTAACGTGTTTGACATCGTTCAGATCATGACCCGCGGCGGGCCGAACCACGCAACCGAGGTGATCGCCACCTACACCTACTATCGCTCCTTCCGGGAAGCGGATGTCAGCTATGGCGCGTCACTCTCGATGCTGATGACCATCCTGGCGCTGGCGGCAACGCTGATCTTCATGCGCGTCCGGGAACGCGGAGAGGAGCTTTCCGCATGAACTCCGTCACGTATCGCCGTGTGGTGCAAGACCTGCCGCGTTACGCCATATTGATCCTGGCCGCGCTGATTGCCATCGTCCCGTTTATCTGGATCTGGTCCTCCGCCCTCAAGGAGTCGCGGGAAATCTTCCGCGATCCGTTCGCGCTGCCGACCTCCCTGAATGTTGATAACCTGGTCAACGCCTGGACGGTGGGGCGTTTCAGCGCCTACCTGAAGAACTCGATCATCATCACCATCCCAACTACACTGGGGGTGGTCGCGCTGTCCTGCCTGGCGGGCTATGGGCTGGCGCGCTTTGAGTTCAAAGGGAGGCAGGTCGTCTTCTATACGTTCCTGCTGGGGATCATGGTCCCATTCCAGTCGGTGATGATCCCGCTCTACTACAACCTGCGCGACTACGGTCTGCTGGGCACCTACTGGGCGATGATCCTGCCGGCCATCGCCCTGGGCCAACCGTTCGGCATCTTCCTGATGCAGGCCTTTTTCCGCGGGCTGCCGGGCGAGCTGGCGGATGCCGCCCGGGTGGATGGCTGCAATGAGTTTCAGACGTTCTGGCGGGTCATGCTGCCGATGGCCGGGTCGGCCATGTCGG
>CAZGYW010000585.1:0-2539 GCA_964530495.1 uncultured Anaerolineae bacterium | reverse complement strand
CACGACGGTAATCAGGGTCGTGACAATGGCCGAGATCAGCAGGCCGGCGGCGCTGGTGATCGCCGAATACGAGCCAAAGACCCGCCCCTGCAGGACTCTGGGCACGCTCATCTGCAGCAGGGTGTTGATGGCCGACTGCCACGGCACGAGCAGCGTGCCCAGCAGGAAGCCCAGCACCACCAGCACCCAGTAGGCGGACACCATGCCCATCCCGCCGATAAGCGCGCCAACCCCGATCATGCTCAGGGTGGCCAGCGCCAGCTTGCTCAGGCGGGACATCAGCAGGCCCAGGGCCACGGCGCCGAGCGCCATGCCGATGCCCTGCGCCGTATCCACCACGGTGATGCCCAGCGGCCCCACGCCGAACGTCTCCCGCAGGTACGGCACCCAGACCATGTTGACCCCGGCCAGCGCGCCCTGCACCAGCGCAAAGCTGAACGTGGTCATCAGCAGCAGGCGCGTCGTCACCAGGAAGCGCAGCCCTTCGCCGATGTTG
The DNA here is from genome assembly GCA_964530495.1 of uncultured Anaerolineae bacterium. Taxonomy (GTDB): domain Bacteria; phylum Chloroflexota; class Anaerolineae; order Aggregatilineales; family Ch27; genus CAZGYW01. Next base: position 2,043 of record CAZGYW010000585.1, on the reverse strand, counting down.
CCCAGCACGGCCCGCGCGCCCGCGCCGGACGGCGCGTCCTTCAGGGCAGGGATGCGCACCAGGAAGCGCACGATCAGCGCGGCGACCAGCAGGCAGGCGGCATCCACCACGAAACCGACCCGCACGCCGAAGGTCGCCACGGTCATGCCCGCCAGCAGCGGCCCGACGATAATCCCGATCGTCTGGCTGATCGAGGTCAGACCGTTGGCCGCCAACAGATCTTCCTCCTCCACCAGCAGGGGCACCACCGCCATGTGGGCGGGCTGGATGAAGCGTGTGATCAGGGCCAGCGCGAACTGGCTCACCACCACGATCCAGATCATGTCCAGCGACCCGACCAGCACCGGCAGGAGCGAGACGGCCGCCGCCAGCAGGTTGGCGACCACGATCGTGCGGTGGCGGTTCCAGCGATCGATGAACACACCGGTGAAAACGCCCAGCAGGCGCGGCGCGGTGTAGGCCAGCGTGGCGAGCGCGATCAGGGACTTGGCGGCCGCCGGCAGCTCCCCGGCCTCGGTGGAGGCCACCGGCGCGGTCACCGAGCCGCCCTCGGCCAGCACCGTGATCAGGAACGGCACGGCCAGGAACATGAAGTAGTCCCCGATCATGGTGATGAGCTGGGAGACCCACAGCCAGAAAAAATCGCGGTTGCGCAGGACCTTGAGGAAGGTCCTGAGGCCCGGCTGGGCGGCGGTGTCGGTCATCGGTGCGGCTTGCCTTCCCCTCCTACAGGTCCAGGCGCATGTGCTCCAGCGCGCGCCGGACGGTGAAGCGATAGCGGCGCAGCAGCTCGCTGGTCGCCGTGTCATCGGCCGGGTGCTCGCAGCTCAGCCAGCGCCCCGCGGTGCTCGCCCGGCGCAGCCCGAAGGCCAGCAGCGGCTCGGCCAGGCGCTCATGCTCCTCCGGTGGGACGATCAGCGTGAGCTGGACCGCCCCGCTGCCAAAGCGGGTGTGCAGGTGCAGCGCGCCCCGGATGGCCTGCTCCTCCCGCACGATCCAGTGCTCGGTGGCCGTGCCGGCCAGGAAGTCCAGCGCCTGGCGCGGCAGGCCGCGCTGAAACTCGCGGCGATGCAGAGGGCGCTGCCAGCCCAATCCGCCCTGCGCCGCCGGGAAGACCCGCGCCGCCAGCGCGTACTCGGCCTGCCACAGCCCGGCCGGGCGGGGCGTGACGCGCGGCCCGTTCAGCAGGCGGGCCGGAAGGCTGTCCTGGCCGCTGTGGTACCACGTGTTCCACACGCGCTCCGTGCGAAAGCCCAGCTCGCGGTACAACGCGCGGGCCGAGTCGTTGTCGGCATCCACCTGCAGGATGGCGGCCGTCCCGCCCCCGGCGCGGATGGCGTCCAGCCCGGCTTCCATGAGTCGCCGGGCGATGCCGCGCCGCCGGTAGTCCGGCGCGACCGCCACATTGGCGACCACGATCGGGCGGCCCGGGCTGGCCGGAAAATCTGCCGGGAAGAGCGTCACATTCCCCACGATCCGCCCGTCTGCTTCCCACACAAAGCCCATGCCGATCCCGCGCAGCATCCGGTCACCCAGGGCCAGCACGCGCAGCAGCGGCCCCATGCGGCTCAGGGCGCGCATTTCCTGGATCGTGGCGCGCCCGCCCGCATCCAACTGCGGGCTGAAGCACACCTCGATCAGGTCGGCGATGGCGCGCAGGTCATGCGGCAGATCGACGCGCCGGATGCCGCCCGGCTGCGTCCTGCGTGAGGAAGCAATGATCATGGTCCCGTCTGTCCCTGGGCTGCCGGCGGCTGACGCCGGCCGTTCAACGCGAGCCTACAGACAGGATACCGCGCCTGGCCGGTCTATGCTCAAGGTCATTCGTCCTTATCAGGCGGCCATTGCGCCTGGATTCAGTTATTAACGTCCTTCCAGCGCGGCGAGCAGCTTCTCCGCTTCCTCAACCGTGATCTGCTTGTTCTCCACCATGCGCAGGATCATCAGCCGTTCGTCATCGGTCACCGGCTCGCGGGGCGGCTGCGGCGGCTGGGGCGGCCGGAGATCGGAAGAGCACACGTCTGAACTCCAGTCACCGCTCAT
>CAZGYW010000584.1:0-2558 GCA_964530495.1 uncultured Anaerolineae bacterium | reverse complement strand
ACGCGTTCAACTACACGCGCAGTGGCGGGCAGGTGACGATCCGGCTGGCGCAGGAGGGGCAGGAGGCGGTGATCGCCGTGCAGGATACCGGCATCGGCATCCCGGAAGCGGCGCTGGAGCAGATCTTCGAGCCGTTCTTCCGGGTGAACGAGGAAGTGGCGCGCGGCACCGGCCTGGGTCTGACGATCTCCCGCGAGATCGTGGACCTGCACGGCGGCACGCTGACGGCGGCGAGCGCCGTCGGGCAGGGCAGCACGTTCACGATCCGTCTCCCACTGTTCGCGAACGGGCCGGAGGGCGCCGGATAGCGGGGCGGAAAAGACAGGGCACGGATTTGCGCGGGTGGCTCACCGACTCACACGAATAGAGCCTTGATGATCATCATGCTCTATCCGTGAAAATCCGTGGTGCTTCCGTGCCAATCCGTGCCCTATGCGTTTCGCACAGGCGTTTGCCGCTTCGACGCGCAGGACGCGCAGCGGGCCATTCACGAACGGCCCCTACAGGACGAGGCATGCCTCGCCCCTACCTGTCCCTTGCCTCTCTACCTCCTGCCTCTTTACTGCGACCAGTCCGTTGGGGTGCGATCCCAGCGGTGCGCCCGGAGCTGGGCGACCAGGTCAGCGGGCAGCGCCGCGCCGTCGCTGGCGGCGATGTTGGCCTCCACGTGGCGCAGCTTGCGCATCCCGGGGATGATCGTCGCCACACCGGGGTTGGCCAGGATGAAGCGCAGGGCCATTTCGGGCATGCTCATCCCGGCGGGGATCAGCGGCCGCAGAGCTTCCGCGCGATCCACCGAGGCGTTGAGGTTTTCCGGCACAAAGTACGTGTTGCGCCAATCCCCGGCCGGCCAGCGCGATTCTCTGGTCAGCGTGCCGGTCAGTGTGCCTTCGTCAAAGGGCACGCGCGCGATCACGGCGACGTCTAACTCGTCACACAGCGGGAACAGGTTATCTTCCGGCGCCTGGTCGAAAATGTTGTAGATCACCTGCACGGCGTCGACCAGCCCGGTGCGCAGCGTGTTGAGGACATTGTCCGGCTCCCAGCGGTTGACGCTGACGCCCACGCCCGTGATCAGTCCTTCGCGCTGGAGGTCGGTCAGCGCCTTCTGCCAGCGCTCGTCAGCGGCCCAGGCGTCTTCCCACACATGGAACTGCATCAGGTCGATGCGCTCGGCGCCCAGGTTCTCCAGGCTCTTCTCCGTGTACTCGCGGATGTAGTCCGGCGGGAACACATCTTCCAGGGCGAAGCCCCTCCGGGAGGGCCAGATGCGGTTTTTCGGCGGAATCTTGGTGGCGATATACAGCTTGCGGTCGGGATAGGCGCGGACGAGATCGCCCAGCAGCCGTTCGCTGTGCCCATCGCCGTAGGCCCAGGCCGTGTCAAAGAAGTTGCAGCCCAGCTCCACGGCGCGGTGCAGCGCCTGCATGGACTCGTCATCGGCGGAGCCGGTCCAGCCCGCCATGCCCCACATGCCGTAGCCCATCTCGCTCACCTGCCAGCCCAGCCGGCCAAACTTGCGGTACTGCATCAGTTGCCTCCTTTGGAAATTCGTCTGTGGGTATGATACAACTAGCATAGCGTTGGTTACATCCTGACCGGAGCGTTGCATACCAAGGAGTCTCTGATGATCGCGTGTAAGCCCTTTGGACGGACCGGCCACGAAAGCTCTCGCCTCCTGTTCGGCGCGGCGGCTTTGGGCCGGGTTTCCCAGGAGGAGGCCGACCGGACGCTTGACCTGCTGCTGGAATACGGCGTCAACCATATCGACACGGCCAACAGTTACGGCGCTGCCGAAGAGCGCATCGGCCCCTGGCTGGCCCCGCGCCGCGACCAGTTCTTCCTGGCGACCAAGACCGAGGAGCGTACTTATGATGGCGCGTGGCGTCACCTGGAGCGCTCGCTGAAGCTGCTGCATACCGATCACATCGACCTGTGGCAGATGCACATCCTGGTGGACCCGGACGAGTGGCAGACCGCCATGGGGCCGGGCGGCGCGCTGGAGGCCTTTGTCAAAGCGAAGGAGCAGGGCATCGTGAGCTTCCTGGGCGTGACCGGGCACGGCGTCACCATTGCCCGGATGCACCTCAACAGCCTGGCGCGCTACGACTTCGACTCGGTGCTGCTGCCCTACAACTACCCGATGCTGCAGAACGCCGCCTACCGGGCCGACTTTGAGGAATTGATGGCCGTCTGCGCGGAGCGCAATGTGGCGGTGCAGGCCATCAAGACGATCTGCGCGCGGCCGTGGGCCGGGCGGACGCCGACCCGCGCCACCTGGTACGAGCCGCTGGACGACCCCGCGCAGCTCGAAACGGCCGTCCACTGGGCGCTGGCCAACCCGCAGGTCTTCATCAATTCGGTGGGGGACATTAACGTCCTGCCACACATGCTGGCCGCGGCCAGCCGCTTTGACGCTGGCGCAGTCTCTCAGGCGGCGCTGGGCGAGCAACTGGCGCGTATGAACCTGGAGCCGATGTTCGTGTAACGAAATGAAAAGCGCTAACCACAGAGATATGGTGTTGGAAGTCAAGGTGTAGCAGTTAGGGAAAGCGGTT
>CAZGYW010000583.1:0-2559 GCA_964530495.1 uncultured Anaerolineae bacterium | reverse complement strand
AGCCTGCTTGAGTGTAGCCAGTCGAGATGCGCATGTCCTACCAGCCGCCACAACGCCCTGTTGACACCGCTATCGTGCACGCCAACCGGCAGCGCCGGCGGCGCAAGCGCACGTTCTGGCAGCGCATGCTGCACCAGCTTCGCAAGGTCCGCCCGAGTTTGATCCTGCTCATTGTGGCGGCAGTGCTGGCGGTGGCCGTGGTGGGCGTGCTGGTGGTGGCAACCAGCGCCCGCAACCGGGTGGAAGGCTCCTGGGGGAGCCTGAGCCGCGTGATTGACACACTGACGCGCAAGCCCGGCACCGAGTTGACCCTGGCCGACTTTGACCGCCTCCAGTCCGGCACCGCCGACTTGCTCACCGCGCTGGGCGGCGCCCGCGCCCAGACGGCTTTCCTGCGGCCCGTGGCCGGCCTGAACCCGGAGTGGGAGCAGACCTTCCTGCTCCTGGACGCGGCGGAACAGCTCACCCAGGCGGCCAATGACATCTTTGTGGGTCTGGAGCCGACGCTGTTTTTCCTCACCGCCGGTGATGAGGCGGAGGGCGTCACCGTGCAGGTGGCCGCCGGGGAGCGCGTCGTCGAGCAGTTGCGGCTCGGGCAGGGGCGCTTCGTCAGCGCCCAGCAGGCCCTCAACCGGGCGGAGGACATGCTGAGCCGCCTGCCGGAAGCGGAGAGCGCGTCGTTCGGCTTGCTGCGCAGCATGCGGGCCTACGTCCAGCAATTGGACAACCTGAACGGCATCCTGCTCAACGGCCCGGAGCTGCTGACCGAGGCGCTGGGTTTGAATGCCACGCGCAACTACCTGGTGCTTTCCCAGAACAACGATGAGTTGCGGCCCACGGGCGGGTACATCAGCACCTACGGCTGGCTGGAAGTCCGTAACGCGCGGATCGCCGACTACGCCTACAGCCCCACCACGGAGCGCTCACCCCTGCCGCCTTCCGCACAGACCGCCGCCGAATTCACCGTCCCGAGCTGGTGGCTGCAGTTCGAATCGCCGATCTACGCGGCCTGGGATGGCAGCTGGTCCCCGGACTTCCCCACCACCGCGGAGATGGCGGCCTGGTACTATGACAGCGGGCGTAACCCCCACAGCCCGGTGGACGGCGTGATCGCCATTGATACGGCCGGCTTCGAGTACATCCTGGCGGGCCTGGGGTCGGTCGTCATCCCCGGCTACCAGGAAATCCTGACGCCGGAGAACTTCCGGGAGGTGGTTTACCGGATTCGCGCGGAGGGCGCGGCCGACCTAGAGCACAAACGCTTCGTGGCTGCGGCGTATGAGGAGATCCTGGCGAACTGGCAGAACGTCGACCGCGCGCGGGGGGCGGAGCTGGTGGGCGCGGTGCTGCGCGCGCTGCAGGAAAAGCACATCATGCTCTACTTCCGGGACAACCCCACGCTCAACCACGCGCTGGACAGCCTGGGCTGGTCCGGGCGGCAACAGCCGGCCACCGAGCATGATTACGTGCTGGTGGCGGATGCCAACATCGGTGCCAGCAAGATCGGCCGGTCGGTCACGCGCCGCCTGACCTACGATGCCAGCCTGCGGGCCAGCGGCGCCGTTGACGCCCGGCTGACGGTGGCCTATGACTATTTCGACTCCACAGCCGCCAGCGATCCGGCCATCCTCAATGGGCACTACCTGGACCTGGATTACGATAACCTGCTGCAGGTTTACGTCCCGGCCGGCAGCACGCTGACCTCAACCAACAACGTGGGCTATGCCGTCACGACGGACAGCCAGCCCGCTCACACCGATTTCGTGGTGAAGACCCGGGTGGCCTATAACAGCGGCGAGCGCTTCCAGTTCCTGTACACCACGCCGCCGCTGGTCCGCGCGGAGGGGGGACACCACACCTACCGGCTGCTGCTCCAGAAGCAGCCCGGCACGATCGGGGACGCGGTCAGCGTGCAGGTGACGCTGCCGCCCGGCGCGCGGCTGCTGAGCGCGACGCCGGAGGTGCTGGCCAGCTACGAGCTGGAGCGCCAGATCCTGGAATTCGGCGTGACGCTGGATACCGACCGCTGGATTGAAGTCATCTACACGACCGAGTAGCCGATGGCCCTGAAAGCACCTACAGTCCCGGACAGGCAGACCGTCCGGCGGGCAGTGGCCCGCTGGCGGCCGTGGCTGCGTAAGGGCGGGTTCGCGCTGGTGGACCGCCTGCTCTTCGCCGGGACGAACTTCATCGCCAACATCCTGCTGGCGCGCTGGATGGACGCCGAGCAGTACGGGGCGTTCGCCACCGCCTACGCGCTCTTCCTGCTGCTCTCCACCTTCCACACCGCGCTGCTGGCCGAGCCGATGATGATCTTCGGCTCCGGCAAGTACGCGGCGCGCTTCCGCCGCTACCTGGCCTTCGGCTACTACGGGCACACGGTCATCAGCCTGGCGGGGAGCGCGATCCTGCTGGCTGCCGGGGCGCTCGTGCTGCGCCTGGGGCCGAAAGCGCTGGGGCTGGCCCTGCTGGGATTGGCGCTGGCCGCGCCGTTCATCCTGCTGCTGTGGCTGCTGCGCCAGTTGTTCTACGTGGTCTCCCGGCCGCAGTGGGCGGCGG
>CAZGYW010000582.1:0-2560 GCA_964530495.1 uncultured Anaerolineae bacterium | reverse complement strand
AATCCCCCCGCCGCGCCACCGGTGGGCCAGGTGCACCGCCCAGGTTTCAGCGCTCATCCACGGGCCGCCGTACAGCCAGCGCTCGTAGATGCTCAACCGGTCGTAGGCCACGTCCTCCACCTGCCCGGCGGCGTTCAGCCGCTGCCAGCGTTCCACATTGGAGGTGTGCACCGCCGTGATCGCGGCGGTGTCGTCCAGGGTTGCCATGCGCACAATCAGGTTCGCCATTGTTCCCATCCAGGGTGCGGGTCAGGATGACAGCGCCGCCGCCCGCACCTTCAGGTATTCCGCCCGGTCAAGGTAGGACCGCACCGCGCCATCTTCCGCCACCCACACCCGGGAGGCGAAGCGATCCACGAAGTAGCGGTCATGCACCACGGCCAGCACCGTACCCTCGTAAGCGGCCATCGCCTGCTCGAAGCGCTCCCGCGAGGGCACGTCCAGGTGGTTGATCGGCTCGTCCAGGATCAGGAGGTTGCAGCCGTCCGCCACCAGGCGGGCCAGCATCAGCCGGGCGCGCTCCCCGTAGCTCAGCTCCGCCAGCGGGATGAACACGTCATCCCCCGCGAACAGGAAGTGGTGCAGGAACGTCCGCGCCTCAGTCTCCCCCAGGCCGGAACCAGCCTGGATCGCGTCCAGCGCGTTGACAAAGCCGTCCAGCGTGTCCTGCTCCTGCGAAAGGTAGCCAACCCGGGTGCTGGCTCCAGTGTACACCTGTCCGGCCAGCGGCGGTATCTCCCCCATGACCGTGCGCAGCAGCGTGGTCTTGCCCGCGCCGTTGGGCCCGATCAGGGCGATCCGTTCCCCGGCTCGAATGGTGAGCGTGATCCCGGTCAGCAGCGGCAGGTTGGGTGCGTAGCCCACGGCCAGGTCAAGCAGGCGCAGCGCCTCCCGGCTGCCCGGCTGCACATCCGCGAAGTCGAGCTTCATCTGCCAGGAGAGCTTCGGCTTGTCCAGGCGCTCATCCGAGTCCACGTAGCGATCCAGGCGTTTCTCTTTGGCCTTGGCCCGCCTGGCGATCTTCTTGGCATAGCGGCGCTGCTGGTCTGTCTCCGAGCGGCGCTCGTAGTCCTGGGCGTGGGCCATCGTCTGCACGGCGTCACGCTTGAGGCGCTCGGTTTCCAGCACCTGGTCGCGCCACTCCGCGTACTGCTTCTCACGCTCGCTGACGACCGCTGCAACGTAGGCGGTGTAATTGCCGGGATAGGCCCGCGCCGTGAGCGTGACCGGGTCCAGGGCGATCACGCGGGTGATCGTCCGGTCCAGGAAGGTGCGGTCGTGAGAGACAATCAGGGCCGCGCCGGGATAGGCCGCCAGCCATTCCTCCAGCCACTCCAGCGCCGTGATGTCCAGGTGGTTGGTCGGTTCGTCCAGCAGCAGGAGCTGCGGGCTGTGGATCAGCAGGCGGGCCAGCCCCAGACGGGTCTTCTGCCCGCCGCTGAGGAGCGCCACCCGGTCGTCCAGCGCCAGGTGATCCAGCCCCAGTCCGGCCAGGACCGGGGCGCTGTCCTCCGGCTGGAACATGGCGCCGATGCGCTCGATCTGCTCCAGGGTGCGGGCGTAGCGCGCGGCCAGCGCCCGGTCAGCGGGGCGCTCCGCCAGGGCGTGGCTCAGGCGCTCCAGCTCGGCCTCGTGGCTGGCCAGCGCCCGCGCCTGCGGGTAGAGCACATCCCGCGCGGTCGCGTCCGGCGGCGGCTCCAGGCCCTGCGGCAGGTAGCCAATGCGCAGGTTCGGCGGGGAGATGCTCACCCCGCCACTGGTGGGCGTTTCCTCCCCGGTGATGATGCGCAGCAGCGTGGTCTTGCCGCAGCCGTTCGGCCCGACCAGCCCGACTCGCTCGCCGGGATTGACCACGAAACTGACGTTTTCGAAGATGAGATCGTCGCCGTACCGTTTGGCGAGCTGGTTGACAACTAACATGGCAGCGCGTCCTGTTCCCCTCAAGTATCAGGCAAGGCGGGCGCGACCTGCGGGGGATGGCACGGGATCGTCCGTGCCGCGCCTGCCGGAATCGGGCGGGCGCAACAAAAAGCCGCAGGCCAGACGCCCGCGGCAGTGTTTGTCTCGTGTGAAAACCGGGTGAGGGCACAGGCGACAGGCACAACCTGCCGGATCCCATGCCTCAACGACACGTCACTAAAGGCGCGGAGCGTCTTTTAACGAGTCGCCAGACGAATCATTCACAACCTCCTGCTGCACCGATCTGGGCGTATTGTATGCCAGGCGCGGCGCGTTTGTCAATGCACGGGCGGCGGCTCAGCGCGCTGCCCCGTGATGGCTGCAGTCGCACCGCGCGCTGGAGTCCAGGCCGTGCGCCGCCATCCAGTTCAGCACCCGCGCCAGCACCTGCCCATCCCGGTAAGCCAGCCACTGCCCGCGCTCGGCCGGGTAGCCCAGCAGCACGGCGCGGAACGCCCGCAGTCCGTCCGCCACCGCCGCTTCCAGCGCCGCCCGCAGCAGCGGATCCGCCACCAGCGCGGCGAAAGCCCGCATGTCACCCTCCAGCTCCGCGCCATCCGAGCGCGGCACCGCCAGGAAGCGCGTCCCCAGCCCGGCCTCC
>CAZGYW010000581.1:0-2565 GCA_964530495.1 uncultured Anaerolineae bacterium | reverse complement strand
GCCAGCGCACATCGCCGCCATGCGCCGCGCCCTGGACGACCGTGTCGCCCCGCTGCCCGCCATCCATGTGCATGACTTCGCGGCGGAAGAGCAGGTCGACGTGCCGGAGCGCCCCACCGAGCTATCGCGCAAGCTGCGGGCGGGCCAGTTCGTGGTGACGGTGGAGATGCATCCACCGCGCAGCTACGCCCCGCAAAAGCTGCTGGCTGCCGCTCAACTGCTGCAATCGGCCGGGGCGGACATGGTGAACGTAGCGGACAGCCCCACCGCCAAGATGCGGATGAGTCCCTGGGCGGTCTGCCACCTGCTTCAGTCCCGCCAGGGCATCGAGACCGTCCTGCACTTCCCCACCCGGGGGCGCAACCTGCTGCGCGTCCAGGGTGACCTGCTGGCCGCCCACGCGCTCGGCCTGCGCAACCTGTTCGTGGTCATGGGCGACCCAACGCACGTCGGCGACTATCCGCAGGCCATGGATAACTACGACGTCACCCCCTCCGGCCTGATCGGCCTGATCAAGGGCCAGATGAACAAAGGCATGGACCAGGCCGGCAACTCTATCGGCCAGCCCACGACCTTCACCGTCGGCTGCGCGCTGAACATGGGCGCCCAGGACCTGGACCGCGAGATCAAGGTCACGCTGCGCAAGCAGGAAGCAGGCGCGGACTTCGCGCTCGGCCAGCCGCTGTTCGACCCGGCGGACATCGAGCGCTTCCACCACCGTTACCGCGAAGTGGCCGGGACGGACTTCACCCTGCCGGTGCTGATGGGCATCCTGCCGCTGTACAGCGCGCGCCACGCCGGGTTCCTGCACAATGAGATTCCGGGCATCACCATCCCGGATGCGATCATGGCCCGCATCGAGGCGGCCGGGGATGACGCCCCCGCCGTGGGCGTGCGTATCGCGCAGGAACTGCTGCTGGCCATCCGGGGCGCAGTCCAGGGCGCGTACATCATCCCGGCTTTCGGGCACTACGAGCTGGCCGCCGAGGTCATCGACACGCTGCGCGGCGCCTGACCCGGGCACCCGGCTTCCTCCCAGCCGCCCCCGAACCGGGCGGCTGGTTCATTTTCCGGCGGATTTCTGATGCAGGATTAATGGACAACCCGTAGCGCCCGACAGTAAAGTGGATATAATCGACCGTAAATAATCATTTTGCGCGCAACGCTGCTCCCATTGCTCCCTGCCGCGAACCGTCCCTAACCCGCGCCGGTCGCCTTTTGTTGCAGGATCAGGAAATTACTGATGTCCATCCGAACCGAAGACCTTGCCGTACCCGCCCTGCCTGCCGCCTCCTTCTCCCTGCGGAAGCTGCTGGGCACCATCGCCGTGCTATTCAAGTTGCGCATCGTCGTGCTGCTGCTGGCCGCCGCCTGGGGCGGCGCGATGCTGGCCAGCGCCGGGCGTCCGGCCTTCAGCGCCATCCTGCTGCTGACCATCACCGGCGCGCTGGCGGCGGGCGGCTCCGGCGCGATCAACCAGTATCTGGAACGCGAGCAGGACACCCTGATGAAGCGCACCCGGCGCCGGCCGCTGGCCAGCGGCGAGGTCAAGCCAGTCTGGGCGCTGGCCGGGGGCGCGGGCAGCATCGCCGCCGCGCTGGCCCTGGCCCTGCTGGCCGGCAACCCGACGCTGGCCTTCTTCCTGGGCCTGGGCGCGTTCATCTACATCGGCATCTACACCGTGTGGCTCAAGCCGCGTACCCTGCTCAACGTTGTGATCGGCGGGGCAGCGGGCAGCGCGGCCGTGCTCAGCGGCTCAGCGGCGGTCGGCAACTGGGCCGATCCCGGCGCGGTGCTGCTGGCGGCGCTGCTGTTCACCTGGAGTCCCAGCCATTTCTGGAGCCTGGCCCTCGTCTACCGCAAGGATTACGCCACCGCCAGCTTCCCGATGCTGCCGGTCGTCATGGAGCGCCGCCGCGCCGTGCTGTGGACGCTGGTCCACATGGTCGCCACCGCCGCCATCGGCCTGCTGCTTGGCACCCAGCCCGCCCTCGGCTGGCTGTACCTGGTTCCGATGCTGGCGGCGACCGCCTGGCTGGGGCGCGATTCGGTCCGCCTGCTGCGGGCGCATACCCGGGGCGACGAAGGCAGCGAAGGCCAACAGGCCATGGCGCTCTTCAAAGCCTCGAACATCTACCTGGCGCTGGTCCTGCTCATGATCTGCGTGACGGCTATCGTCTAGGAGCAGGTAGCCCGGCGCGCCGCAGTCCCACCCATCACACCCACCCGCCGTTGCCATCGTATCACCGGCAGCGGTCAAGTCATCAGGAGGCCCCAGCCATGAGTGAAGCTGTTCGCAAAAGCGTGATCACATGCGACCTTGAGGGTCGCATCGAAACGTTCAACACCGCTGCCGCTGAGATATTTGGCTACACGAAAGAAGATATCATCGGTAAGAAGCGCGTCTCGCTGTTCTCCCCCGGCGAAGTCGTGCTGGAACACGTCCCGGCCTGGCTGAAGACCGCCAGCGAGCAGGGCGAGTTCCAGGGCGAATCCGTCTTCGTCCGGCAGGACGGCACGCCTTTCGCCGCCAGGGTGCTCATCACCCCGACTGGCAGGGATGGC
>CAZGYW010000580.1:0-2569 GCA_964530495.1 uncultured Anaerolineae bacterium | reverse complement strand
AGCTGCAGCTCGCTGGAGGAACCCTTGCCGGCCACGAACGTGCCATCTTCATCATTGGCGGCATAGAAGTCCCCGGTCTGCTGGTCTTCCAGGCCGTTCAGCTCGGCGTTCCACACGTAACGCTGCAGGGAGAGGGCAGCCACCCCGCGCGCGGCGGAAACCACCGAGACGGTATCCGGCTCTTCACCAAAAGCTGTCGTCTCCAGCGCGCCGAGGGCGCTGACCAGCTCGCGCCTTTCCAGCGGGCGGTAGCCCTCGTACTCCTCCGGCGGCTCCGGATCGAGATCGGCGATGACCTCCAGCGGCTCGCCTTCCTTGGCGAAGATCACCTCCATGCCGGAGTCACCCTCACGGGTCAGCCACAGGGCGTAATCCGTGGGGTCATCCTTGGCGACATAGGGGGTGAAGCGGTAGGTAGGTGCGTCCTCCGGGATGAAGGTCGCCTTGCCGTGCAGCGCGATGGCCTCCTCTTTGGAAAAGAGGTGCCCGTCACTGTAATTGGTAAAAGCGGTGGAGATGGTATAGATGAGCGGGTAAATCACCAGCAGAATCATCATGGCCAGCCCGGGGGACATCCAGCGCAGCGGATACAACCCCGGGACAAACGCCACCACATTAATGCCAATCGTGATGACGGCAATCACCACGGCCAGCGCCGTCTGCCCTCCGAACAGCATGGAGTAGAAGATCAGCAGGCCGAAGGCATCGATGATCGCCAGCCCCAGTATTTTCAGCAGTTGTCCGGATAGCAGGGCGGGGAGCCCTTTCGGGCCCCCCGCGCTTGTTGACGCACTCATGGGTTATTCCCCAACCGTCACTGTGACCAGGTTGGTTGCGGAGTCGTAGGTGAAGGTCACAACCGAGTCGGCTGCCAGTTCCAGCATGTAGTTGCCGCCATCGCGGACGCCGTCCATGCCGTAGTTCTCGCCCCAGGAGCCACCCAGGGCGGCTTTGTACTCGTAGGTGCCGGCCGGGACGGTGAACGTGCCGGAGAACGTGCCGTCGCCGTTATCGGTGAGGGCGGTCACTTCGCAGGCCGGGTCCCAATCGCCCGCGCAGCCGGCAGCAGCCTGCCAGGAGCCGGGGACGTTGACCATGGCGCTCAGGTCGACCGCCAGCAGCTCGCGGATCTGGGTGGCGGCGGTGGTCATCGCTTCTTCAGCGGTGGAGGTGCCGCGGATGATCAGCTCTTCCGCATTGCCCCACGCCGTCCACACGGAGGCCATTTCGGGGATGGCGGGCATGGCCGCGCCATTCACACCGGCGGCCACAAAACCGGCGATGTACGGGTCGTCAATGCCTTCGTTGACTTCGAGGAACGCGGAAGGACGGGGGTTGATGTCGTACATCTGCTGCATCACGTCAGCGGTCGCCACGTAGTCCAGGAGGAAGATTTCCGCCAGGAGTTGGTTCTGGCTGAAGGCGCTGACCATGAAGCCCTGCACGCCCAGGAACGGCACCGCAGGCTGCATCGCCTCCGGGATGGAGGTGATGGCGAACGGTACGCCGGATTCCTGAATGCGCGGGAGGGCCCACGGGCCGGTGACGATCATGGCCGCCTGGCCGCTCTCGAACATCGTGTGGACGACGTCGTAGTCAACGTCGGTCGGCATCAGGCCGGCTTCGACCATTTCCTGCAGGAAGGTCGCGCCCGCGATCGAGCCTTCGCTGTCCAGGCCCACATCAGCCGGGTTGTAGGCGCCGACTTCGTCACGGCCAAAGACGTAGCCACCGTACGCGCTCATCAGCGGCATGAAGTGGTAGGGGTCATTGGTCCGCTCGACATAGCCGTACTTGGTCTCATCCGCGGCGTTGATTTCCTCGCTGATGGCCTTGACCTCATCCCAGGTGGTGGGTGCGGTCTCGATCAGCTCGGTGTTGTAGGCGAACGCCACGTTTTCGGTCGCGTAGGGCATGCCGTACAGGACGCCGTCATAGGTGAAGGCATCCACCGCCGGGCCGACGAATTCCGCGGCCTTGTCGCCCAGGTCAATCGGGGCCACCAGGCCGTTGATCACCAGCTCGCCCAGCCAGTCATGGGCGCCGATGATGATGTCCGGGCCTTCGCCCGCCGGGCCGGCCACCTTCAGGCCGTCACGGATGTCGCCAAAGCCCATTTCCTGCACGATCACTTCCACGCCATATTCTTCGCTGAAGGCCTCACCAACGGCCACCAGGATGGGGGCGCGGGTGTCGTCCGCCCAGATCACGAGCGCGGCGTCCTGCGCCAGCGCCAGGGGGGCGAAGCTGCCGAGAACGAGCACGATCACGGCGAGCAGCATCAAACGCTTGTTCATTCTTATTCCTCCATCTAACGTACTTCAGGCTTGATCAACTGCCGAACAGATTAACCCACATTCCGAACGGTACTGCGCGTTTGCCACCTCCTTCCGTGGTGCAAACAACCCTGGAATTTTCGCTTCGCAAAGGTAACTCTAATTCAGGACTCCACCGGCTGGCCCATCGCATCGAGCGTGTCCACCAGCGAGTCGTGCAGCTTGAGGAGCAGGGCGTGAAACTGTTCCTGCTCCGCCACGGAGAGCGCGGCGCTCACCCGGTAGGCCAGCGC
>CAZGYW010000579.1:0-2576 GCA_964530495.1 uncultured Anaerolineae bacterium | reverse complement strand
TTTCTTCAACGCGCATAACCAGTTCCTGGAGGAAGTCGCCAAGTTCCGCGCGGCACGGTGGCTGTGGGCGGAGATCATGCGCGAGCGTTTTGGCGCGTGTCAGGCGGAGAGCCTGCGCCTGAAGTTCCATGCCCAGACGGGCGGCAGCACGCTCACCGCCCGGCAGGTGCAGAACAACATCGTGCGCGTCACGATCCAGGCGCTGGCGGCAGTGCTGGGCGGCGCGCAGAGCCTGCACACCAACAGCATGGATGAGGCGCTGGCCCTGCCGACTGAGGAGGCGGTGCAGGTCGCGCTGCGGACGCAGCAGATCATCGCCCACGAAAGCGGCGTGGCCGATACAGTGGACCCGCTGGGCGGTAGCTATGCCATCGAGGCGCTGACCCAGGCCATCTACACCCGCGCGCGCGAGTACATCGCGCAGATCGACGCGCTGGGCGGGGCGCTGCGCGCCATCGAGACCGGCTTCATGCACCGCGAGATTCAGGACGCAGCCTACGCCTACCAGCGCGCGGTGGACAGCGGCGAGCAGGTTGTGGTGGGAGTCAACCGCTTTGCCACGGAGGGCGAGCCGGCGGTAAGCATCCTGCGGGTGGATCCGGCTGTCGAGCAGGAGCAGCGGGCGCGGCTGGCTGCGCTGCGCGCGGGGCGCGATGGCGGCCGGGTGGCGGAATTGCTCGGTCGGCTGGAAGCCGCGGCGCGCGGGACGGATAACCTGCTGCCCGTGCTGATTGCGTGTGTGGAGAATGACGCCACGCTGGGCGAGGTGTGCGGGGTGCTGCGCCGCGTGTTCGGCGAATACCGGCCTGACGTGTCGATCTGAGTCCACTCCTATCATTTACCGGCGTTTTGCCCTCAAAACCTATCCGAGTCCGGCCGGCTCCCCCGGCCGGATTGTGACCGATCTGTGCCCTACGTTATAATCCGCCCATGCTGCCATCAGACCAGAATGGTGATTCCCGTCCATACCGCCGCGTGCGTGCCCTGAGCGCGCTGCTGGCGTTGATGGGTATCGCCCACCTGGTGGGGGCGGGCCGCGCGGTCGCCTTCGGCGCGGAGTACGCGGCGCTCGGGGTGCGGTTCCCGCCGCTGCTGGCGGCATTGGGCGGGGGCGGGGGGGGGGGCCGCGCTGCTGTGGCTCAGTGCAGGTTTGTGGCGGGGCCGCAACCGTTCGGCGCGGGCGGTGTTCCTTGTACTCGGGCTGTATGGCCTCTTCCAGATCGTCTGGTGGCGCGCCACTGCCGGTTCGGACTACGCGCTGGCGCGCTGGCCGTTCGCCGCGCTGCTGATGGTCCTGTGGACCGCTGGCGCGCTGTGGGTTGCCTTTGCCTCCAACCGATCACGTCGTTCACAATGAGTGAGGGGATTCAAACTGATGACTGAACTCGACCCCAAGGTCGCGGAATTGCGCGCCAGGCGCGAACAGAGCCGGCTGGGCGGCGGGCAGGCCCGCATTGACGCCCAGCATAAGGCGGGCAAGCTCACCGCCCGCGAACGGCTGGAGATTCTGCTGGACCCCGGCAGCTTCCGCGAGGTGGATGCGTTTGTGGTCCAGCGCGCCCGCGATTTCGGCATGGATGACCCGGCCAACCAGATCCCGGGGGACAGTGTTGTGACCGGCTGGGGGACGATTGATGGGCGGCTGGTATACGCCTACTCGCAGGACTTCACCGTCTTTGGTGGCAGCCTGAGCGAAGTCCACGCCGATAAGATCGTTAAGATCATGGACATGGCGATGAAGAACGGCGCGCCGATGATCGGGCTGAACGACAGCGGTGGGGCGCGCATCCAGGAAGGCGTAGTCAGCCTGGACGGCTACGCTGAGATTTTCCTGCACAATACGCTGGCCAGCGGCGTGATCCCGCAGCTCAGCGCGATCATGGGGCCGTGCGCGGGTGGGGCGGTCTACAGCCCGGCGCTCACCGACTTCATCTTTATGGTGAAAGACACCAGCTACATGTTCGTGACCGGCCCGGACGTGATCAAGCAGGTCACGCACGAGGATGTTACGAAGGAGGAACTGGGCGGCGCGATCACGCACAACGCGACCAGCGGCGTCAGCCACCTGGCAGCGGATAGCGAGGAGGACTGCCTGTTCCTGCTGCGCGAGCTGCTGGGCTACATCCCGCAGAACAACATGGAAGATCCGCCCTTCGTGTTGTCCAAGGATGATCCGCTGCGCACCGAGGAAGCCCTGGACACGATCGTGCCGGACAACCCCAACAAACCATACGACGTCAAGGATGTGATCCGGCTGATAGTCGATGACCGGCGCTTCTTTGAGATTCACGAGCACTATGCCCGGAACATCGTCGTCGGATTCGCCCGGCTGGGTGGGCACAGCGTGGGCATCGTCGCTAACCAGCCCGCGGTGCTGGCCGGGGTGCTGGACATCGCCGCCAGCGAGAAGGCCGCCCGCTTCATCCGCTTCTGCGATGCCTTCAACATCCCGATCATCACCCTGGAGGATGTGCCGGGCTTCATGCCGGGCGTGGCCCAGGAGCACGGCGGGATCATCCGCTCCGGCGCCAAGCTGCTGTACGCCTACTGCGAGGCGACCGTGCCCAAGATCACGC
>CAZGYW010000578.1:0-2576 GCA_964530495.1 uncultured Anaerolineae bacterium | reverse complement strand
CGAGATAATGAGCGGTGACTGGAGTTCAGACGTGTGCTCTTCCGATCTTCAAGTCGGGGCGCGCGTCACCCGGCGGAGAAAGATAGCGATAGGTGATTGGATTCCAGCGACCAAACAGGCCGGGGCTGGTATCCCAGGGTGCGCCGTTGGTGACCGTGCCGGCCGCGCCGTAATTGCTCAGCCCAACATCGGAATGAAAGCTGTGCCCGGCAATGAATTCGGCATCATGGCAGGCGCCGCAGGTCTGCATGGTGGAGACGGGCGCGCCGCTTGCCAGCACGCTGACGCCCTCCGCATCCAGCAGGGCGAAGGTGGGATGCAGCGGGGAGGGCAGCGGCGCGAGCACCCCGCCCCCTTCCTGCGCGGCGGCGCCGGAGATGGCGATCCACAGCCCGGCGGCCACCAGGGCGATGCCCAGCAGGCCCACAGCAAGCGGGTAGTGCTTACGCGGAAGGCTTCTCATGCTGATCATCGATTCCCCCTAATTGACGTTGCGGTCCAGGTACGCCGCGAGTTCCCGCACATCTCGGCCGCCCCAGTTCATCGGGTCGCCGTTGTAGCCCAGCGCGGCCCAGTCCAGGCGGCCGGCTTCGCCGTGGCAGCTCGTGCACTGCAGGGCGTGCTCCGCGGGTTGGACCATGTGGCTCAGCGGCCAGTACATCTCCGTGGGCGCGAAGTCGTATTCGCCGCTGTAGGGCAGGCCGACGGCGGCCATGCCGTTGGTGGCGGCCCGGTCCCAGTCGAAGTGCGTCCAGTAGCCTTCCTCGCCGTAAGTCTGAGGCTGGATCAGCCAGTTGTAGACGGTGTCGTAAATCTGGTTAGCGCGGTGCACCTTGAAGGGCCAGATCAGGGCGTCCGGATCGTTGATGCTGCCGTTAGGTGGGTTAAGGATGGTGGGGACGCTCGGGTCCGGCAGCTCGTCACCGAGCAGGTAACGCTGCACCGTACCGTCAAACCATGCGTATTCCGGCATGAAATTGTCTTCGTAAACGAAACTGCCCTTGATCGCCAGATAGGTATGGGTGTCCTGCGCGCGGCCTTCATCCCCGGCGGTGGACCAGTCCCAGACCATCTTGGTGGCTTCGCGCACCGCGCCGGAAGGCACATGGCAGGTCTGGCAGGCCACCGTATCGGTGTGGTCGTTGATGCGCTGGTCGTCATGCGGCGCTGCCGGATGGCAGTCCGTGCACGCGATCTGGTTGGCGGGATTGACGCTGGAGGTCACCGAGCGGCCACTGACGCGGTGCTCCGTCGTCTGGTGGCAGTCCGTGCACAGCAGGTCAAAGCCGCCCATGTGGACATCCGTGTGCTCGGTGGGGAAGTAGAGCGTCTCGTCCATGTCGCCGTGCTTGACCGCGTTACCGCCGCCACCGTTGAAGTGGCAGCCGCCGCAGTTCTCGCGGGTGGGGATGCCCACGCTTTCCGCTGCGGCCAGCAGGTCGGTGCCCTCCGGCGGGATGCCGGCGGCGCCCTTGGCGTACGCGCCGCTCTGGTCGTGGCAGATCAGGCAATCCACGTTTTCCGCGATGGTGAAGTCATACTCCCCGCTGTCCCAGCCGTAGCCGGCATGGCAGGCGGTGCAGCCGGTCCAGTTGGACTGGATGCCGATGCAGAAGTTGTTGAGCAGGTTGGCCTTGCCAACCGAGACCAATTCGTCCCGCCCCTCAACCTCGACCGGCTGATCCTGCCAGGTCCAGTGGGTGGTAGCCATCACCTCCGTCGCCGCATTCTCATGGCAGCCCAGGCAGGCGCGGGTGACATCGCTGCCGATTTCCAGCGGCGTGGAGAACAGCCCGGCGTGATCGGTGTGGCGGGCGTGGGTGGGCAGGGCGGCCCAGGGATCCGGCGCCGGCGGCTGCTGGATCGCGTTGGTCAGCAGTACGATCGGCACCAGGATGATCAGGGTGGTGACCACCAGGCCGATTATCCAGATGTGCTTGAATTCTTTCACCGCGTCCTCCATGAAATGCAGAACCGGGATTGCGCTGGCGGCAGGTCAGTCTTCGAGCCGGGTCGCCTGCAGGGCCAGGACTTCGCGCAGGAGCTGGCGCATCGAATCCAGCACCTGGATGATGCAGCACTCGGCCACGCTGTAGGTGATCGTGGTGCCGTCACGCCGGGCAGTGACCAGCCCGCGCTGGCGCAGGATGGCCAGGTGGCGGGAGATGGTCGACTGCGGGGCATCCAGCAGCTCCGCCAGGGCGCCGACGTTTAGCGGCTGGTCGTTCAGGGCGTAGAGGATCTGAATGCGGCGGGGGTCACCCACCGCCTGGCAGATGGTGCTGTGCAGCAGGGTGATCTCGTCGAGGGCCACGATGGTCATGACGCTATTTCCATTCATCCGTGTTCGCGAATGGATAGAAGTTTAGAGGATCATGAGAAAAGCGCGCAGCGCAGAGTGTCATGCTGGCGTGTGACGTTTGTCACAAATGGGCGGGCGTCAAAGCGGCAAGCGGCCAGGCGTCGCGGCGAAAAACAGGGCACGGAGTTGCACGGATGGTTCTCGTAGTTGCACGGATCAAGCCTGATGCACTTTGCCTTATGCGTGTTAATCCGCGGCTCATCCGCGTGAATCC
>CAZGYW010000577.1:0-2577 GCA_964530495.1 uncultured Anaerolineae bacterium | reverse complement strand
ACGTCCGCATCCGGAAGGGCAGCACGAACGCCTGCCGCCAGTCGAACGGCCGCGGGGGACGCTGGAACTCCTGGCGCTCGCGGATGGTCAGAACGGTGATGATGTACGGCAGCGCGAAGAACAGGCCGAAGACCAGGGCCATCGTGATGTAGCCCTGGTTCACATCGTCAAAGCGCTTGACGATCTCCAGCGGCACGACGGCGCACACCAGCGAGGACGCGGTGGAGAAGAAGATGCGCACCCCGCTCAGGGCGGTGCGCTCGTTGTAGTCCAGCGTCATCTCGGATTGCAGGGCGTTGTAGTTGATCTGGACGATGCTGAACACAGTGGAGAAGAACAGGTACGTCAGCAGCACAAAGGCGAAGCGCGCGCCCTCCGACTCCATGCTGAACGGGTAGAACAGGGCGAAGAACGAGATCAGGATCAGCAGCACCCCGGCGGCCAGGTACGGCTTGCGGCGGCCGAAGCGGGTGCGCGTCCGGTCGGTGAGGATGCCCTCCAGCGGGTCGGTCACGGCGTCATAGAGCTTGCTGATCAGGATCACGGTCCCGGCCAGGGCGGGGTTGATCCGCACCACGGAGGTCAGGAAGTGCAGGTAGTAGAAGCTGATGATCAGGTACGCGCCACCGCCGTAAATATCGCCCAGGCCGTAGCCGATCTTGCGCCACCAGGGCAGGCGCTCCGGGGCTTGAGTCGGGGGTGTCGTGGTCATGGGATGGCCTCCGTGCCGTGTGGGCAGGTGCGGCAGGGCGTGAGTCGGGTGCTGGTGCTGATTCCAATTCAGAACGGATCAGGCGGATGCGGTGGATCAGAACAGATTCAAAGCAACTGCAACTGAAAAACAGCCATAGTCAGGGTTTGAATCCGTCGCCATCCTTGCGATCAGTTTTATCCGTTTTGAATTGGAACTGCCAATACGCGCCGATCCAGGGGTGGAGGATGACCCTCAATCCCCCGCCCGCCGGAAGAGCGCCGTATGGCGCTCCAGCTTGGGCGTCCAGTCATAGCCCTCAAACACGGCCAGCCCTTCATCTTCCAGCAGCGGACCGACCACTTCGATCCGGCGGCTGCCCACGCTGACGATGCTCGCGCAGGAGGGCTTCGTCCGGCCACCGGAGCGCTCCTGCAGGCGGGCCTGCGGCACGCTGAACACCACCCGCGTCACATACGCCCAGTAGATCGCGCCGCTGCACATCATGCACGGCTCGGTGCTGGCGTACAGCGTGTAGCCCTGCAGGGTGAAGACCTCCGCCTCCCGGCAGTACTGGCGGATGACCGCCAGCTCGGCGTGAAAGGTTGGGTCGGAAGCCTCTACGCTGCGGTCGTGATCCTGCGCCACCACGGTCTGGTCGGAATCGCGCACGAGCACCGCCCCGAACGGGTCGCTCCCGGCCCGGCGCGCTTCCCACGCCAGCCTGATCGCCAGCCTCAAGAAATGTTCATCCTGTGCGGTTGTCATGGCAACCTCTTTTTTCGCTCCCCTGGGTATCTCTTTCCATCAGGGGGATCGCTTTTCCTACCATGAGCATACCAGAACTCGCTTTGTTTGAATCACAAGACTCACCTGGATTGCGCCAACCTCCCAATGTAGCGCACAGATCACTTACCGATTACTCTTCTGTTTCATACTTGTGTATCAGTTATACCGCTTTCATGCTGACGACTTGAAACACTTACACCTTGAGGCACTGAATTGATGAATAAATCTCACTCGGTCTTTCCTCCCCTGCTAACCACAAGCCTGTTCTTGCTAGCCGCCGCGGCCGTCCATATCCTCAATCTCAGCCGTACTATGCGCTATGATGAAGCTTATACTGTATTGCACTACACCCACAATCCGGGGCAGGCTCTCCTGTTCTACAACCTCCCCAACAATCACCTGCTCCATTCATTTATGGTGTGGATTGCCCGCAATACGCTGGGGCTGGCGCCCGTAGCCGTTCGGCTGCCGGCTTTTGCTGCGGGCCTATTGGCATTAGCCATGACGTATCGGGTGACACAGCGACTCGTCAATCACCGGGCGGGCCTTCTGGCAATGGCTTTGGTGACTGTCAACATGTCGTTTGCCGACTATCTGGTGAATGCGCGTGGCTACACGCTGACCATCCTGCTGGGTCTGATTCTGTTTGATCTGGTATTTGTTCAACGGCAAGTCCGCGGAATGGTCATTCTTGCCACCTGCATGGCGGCCATGATGACCATGCCATCAATGGCTGTGCCGATTGCCGGCAATGCGTTATGGCTGGTATGGAAGTATAGAGGACTCAACCATCGCACACTGCGCTACTGGATGCCGATGATCGTCGGGAGCGTTGCCGGGCTGATTTTCTACGCACCTTCTCTGTTGACCAACGGCACATCCGGCATGCTGCGCTTTGGCAGCCAGGGCTGGGCAGAACTCGCTTCCAGTCTCTGGCAACTCATGTTCTCCGGCTCCCTGGGGATTGTGTTTCTGATTCTGGTTGCGCTTGGGATAGTGCTCTCCCTGCGAAGAAGCACCTCCTTTCTTGTGTGGCTGGGCTGCCAACTTCTGGCGATTCTGGTACTGGCGCTGGTTCAGTATGCGTTAACGGGAAC
>CAZGYW010000576.1:0-2581 GCA_964530495.1 uncultured Anaerolineae bacterium | reverse complement strand
CCGGCATGGGGCGCCTGGTGATTAACGGCGTTTTTCAGCGCGATTATCCCCTGATTATGGGGTCCGTGGTGCTCGGCTCCGTGCTGTACATCCTGGGCGTGCTGCTGTCTGACATCCTGTACGCGTGGATCGATCCGCGCATCCGTCTGGAATAGGAGCGAGCCATGACCGATAACTCTGCGGCAGCCGTCGTTAAGCTGTCAGACCACGATGTCCAGGAAGTCTACGTGTCGCGCTCGTTCTGGGCGGATGCACTCCAGCACTTCCGGCGGGACCGGCTCAGCCTGTTCGCGATAATAATATTGGCCGTCCTCACCTTACTGTGCTTTGTGGGGCCGCCCATCGTTGAAGACGTGCTGAAGCTGAACGTCACCCGCACCAATCTGATCGATCGTTACCAGCCGCCCGGTGAGGGCAGCCTGCTGGGCACCGACCACCTGGGCCGCGACCAGTTCATCCGCCTGCTGTACGGCGGGCGCATCTCCCTGCTGATCGCCTACGCTGCCAGCGCCGTGTCGATCGTGATCGGTGTGGTGGTCGGGCTGACGGCCGGCTTCTACGGCGGCTGGGTGGATGACGTCATCATCTGGCTGATCAACACCCTGGAGTCGATCCCGTCGATCTTCCTGCTGCTGATCGTCTCCACGATCTGGCAGCCTTCCCCCTACACCCTGATCATGATCCTGGCTCTGCTGGGCTGGTTCGGCACCTGCCGGCTGGTGCGCGCCCAGGTGATCTCGCTTAAAGAGCGCGAATACATCACGGCCGCGCGCGCCATCGGCGGGCGGGCCGGGCACCTGCTGTTCCAGCACATCCTGCCCAACGTTCTCTCGGTCGTAATCATCTCGCTGACGATCAATGCCGGCGGCCTGATCCTGACCGAATCTGGCCTGAGCTACCTGGGCCTGGGCGTGCAGCCCCCCGTGCCCACCTGGGGCAACATGCTCACGGAAGCCCGTTCGTACTTTGTGGTTGGCACGCACCTGGTGGTGTGGCCCGGCCTGCTGATCACGCTGACCGTGCTGTGCTTCTACCTGGTCGGTGACGGTCTGCGGGATGCCCTGGATCCGCGCAATGTCCGCAGCCGCTAACCCGCCCGCCCCTTCCTACCGCTTCACGATCATCTTCACGATCGGGCTGCTGCTGGTGATCGGCCTGGTGGTCGGGGCGGCGCTGTGGCTCTCCGCCCCGGAGCGCCAGCTCACCGAGCGTTTTGAAGGCCCGGCGTCGTTCAGCCTGCGCTACCCTGCAGGCTGGATGGCTGTGATCCCGGAGCAGGGCATCATGGTGGTGGCGGCGGCGGACACGCTGGGCGGCCAGCCCGGCCCGGCCCTGACCATCAGCCGCAGCACAATGCTGATGAACCAGGGCGACCTGCCCGCCACGCTGGAATACTACCTGGCCCACGGCCCGGAGGTCACCAACCGGCAGTGGACGCGCCTGACCGACATCACGCCCGTCGCGTTCGACGGCGGGCGGGAAGCGGTAGCCATTGACCTGCAGGGCCGGGAATTCGAGGGCGACCCGGAGCTGCGGATACGCCTGCTGGTGACGCGAGCCGACAGCCTGGCGGTTTACGTGTTCGGCGCCAGCGCCCCGGCGGAAGACTGGGGCACGGACGGGCCGCTGCTGCAGGCCATCCTGGACAGCGTCCACATCGTGGAATAGACCGGCCAACGGGCGCGGGGACGAACGAGTCCCCGCGTTTTGATTCACGGGAGGGATGGGCCGCCCGGCCGCCTCCGTTCGCCGGCTGGCGACAGCGTGGAGTTACCTGCGCTGCCCGCCCATCTGCTTTACAATACGCATTGTCGACACCGCTTACGAACCAGAGGAGAAACCCGCCGATGAAACGTTCTGAGGTCAACGCGCTGCTGCAGGAAGCGGCCGAGTTCGTGCAGAGCAAGCACTTCCACCTGCCGCCCTTCGCTTACTGGCCGCTCTCCGAGTGGGTGGCCCGCCGCAACGAGATCGCCGAGATCACCGATCGCGCCCTCGGGTGGGACGTGACCGACTTCAACCGGGGCGACTTCGCCCACGCCGGTCTGACGCTGTTCACGATCCGCAACGGCGATCCCCGCAGTCTGGAGACCGGCCAGGGCAAGATCTACGCTGAGAAAATCCTGGTCGTCGGCGCGGGCCAGATCACGCCCATGCACTTCCACTGGAAGAAGATGGAAGACATCATCAACCGCGGGGGCGGCACGCTCGTCATCCAGCTCTACAATTCCACCCCGGATGAACAACTGGCAGACACGCCGGTCACCGTGTCCGTTGATGGCATCCAGCGCACGGTCAAGGCCGGGGGCACGGTTGAGCTGGCGCCGGGGGAGAGCATCACCCTGCCGCCGTACTGCTACCACCAGTTCTGGGCGACCGGCGAACCCGTCCTGGCGGGCGAGGTCTCCGTGGTCAACGACGACCAGAACGACAACCGCTTCCACGCGCCGCTTGGCCGCTACCCGGACATCGAGGAAGACGAGCCGCCGCTGTACCTGCTCTGCACGGATTACGCAAAGTTCTGCCCGCCGGACCCGGCCTAGCCGGGGATACCCCCTGACGGCGAAAGAGATCGGAAGAG
>CAZGYW010000575.1:0-2583 GCA_964530495.1 uncultured Anaerolineae bacterium | reverse complement strand
ACATTAGCATATACTTCCTGTTGTGGCGCGGCAGGGCCTGTGCTACGCTACGGTATCCCGTTTGCGCGCGACCCGGCCCGGCGCCGGATGCTCCTGGAGGCGAAGACCTGTGAAACGCTCAACCCTTGCGCTGCTGCTTCTCCTGCTGAGCACGGCCCTGTTCGGCTGCCAGCAGGAGCAGATCATCATCCCGACGGTGGCCCAGTTGCCCACCATCACTCAGACGTTCACGCCGACGTTCACCAACACGCCGACCTTCACCCCGACGCTGACCTTCACGCCCACGGCCACGGCCACCCTGACGCCCACCCTGACCCCGACGCTGACCTTCACGCCGCTGGCCACCGCCACCCCGACCCTGACCTACACGCCCACGGCGACCTTCACCCCCACGCTGACGCCGACAGTCCCCGGCCCGGTGATCACGTCCTTCACTTCCGACAATTACCAGATGGCGGCCGGCGCGGCGACTGTCCTGCGCTGGGATGCCCTGGGCGATACCGCGATCCTGGACCAGATCAACGCGGCGGGGACGCTGATGCAGTCCTTCTCCGTCCCGCCGGTGGGCCAGGTGGCCGTCAACATCCCCACCAACGCCGGGCCGACGGTCACCTACCGCCTGACCGTGATCCGGATGGGCATGCCGATCTCGCAGGCGCTGTCGATCACCATCACCTGCGCCTACAACTGGTTCTTCGGGGATCAGTTCCAGCAAAACATCTGCCCGGCCAACTGGGGTGTGATCGGCGAAGCGCGCTTCCAGGGCTTTGACGGCGGCATGATGATCTACACCCTGCCCGGCACAGAGAACTACCCCGGCAACCGCGTGTATGTGCTGTTCTATGGCTCCAACCAGTGGCACGCCTACGACAACGTGGGTAACGCCACCGCCAGCGGCTCCCCGCCCGCTGACCGCTACCTGCCGGGCGATCCGATCCTGGCCAACGTGTGGGAAACCGGCCTGCATAACGGCCAGCCGATCAAGACCATGCTCGGCTACTCCGCCACCCAGAACGCGGATAGCAGCCAGCGCTCCTCCCAGGTGGAGGGCGGCAACGGCGCGCTGTACATCGACATCCCGGACGGCCGCGTCTACCGGATGCAGGGCATGGTCTCTGGCGTGTGGTCGCAGATCAAGTGACGGCTGGGCGGGGGCACGCCAGATCGTGCCCCTGCCCTGATCTGGAATCCGTGAGAATCAGCGTTTTCCGCGGAATCCGTTTTGAATTGAAGCCGGCAATGCACGCCCACCGCTGCCACCCGCCGAAATTGACCGCCAGCGGCGGCCGGTGTTATGATACGTCCCAGTTCAGGTGGGTGTTCACCCGCGCAGGAGCAGGCCCATGCAGCGTTTGCGAGCAATCTGGGAAGCCTTCAAGACCGTCGCGATCCTATTCTCGCTGGTCGTCAACGTGGTGCTCGTCATCGCGCTGATCTCAAGCGTGAGCCTGATCGTGCAGATCAAGAACGAGATCGCGGAACCGCTGGTGGACGGCCTGCAGACCAATTTCATCGGGCTGGACCAGGCCACCATCGACCGCATGATCCCGGTGCGGGAGGTGATCCCCGTCCAGTTCGACCTGCCGCTGCGCCAGAACACCACCGTCGTGCTCACCAGCCCGGTCCCGCTGGCGGCCAACGCCCAGTTCAGCCTGCCGGGCGGTGGCGGCATGATCAACGGGACGGTGAGCCTCCAGCTCCCGCAGGGGATGCAGCTGCCGATTGCGCTGGACTTCGCCGTGCCGGTGGACACGACGCTGCCGGTGAACCTGGACGTGCGCGCCCTGATCCCGATTCAGGAAACCCAGCTCCACGACCCGCTGCAGAACCTGCGGGCCCTGCTCGAACCCTACGTCAACGCCATGGAAAACCTGCCGGATAGCGCGGCAGGTGGCTGGGCGCTGCTCACCCGGGTGCTGAACGGCGACGCGCCGGATCTGTTCGCCCCCGCCCCGGGCGGCCACAACGTCTGGCCGGGCTACGCTTTCCCCGCGGGGGAGGGCTACGAGTCGCCGGCGGATGCACCGGCTCAGCCCGGCACGCTCACCACTGCGCCGGATACGGTAACGGTGATCGACCCCAGCGCGGACCAGGGCATCCTGCCGACCCCCACGTCCGCGCCGTAGGGGCTGCCGCCATGACCCAGGCACCAACCCCACCCGTCTGTGACTATGAAGGCTCCGGCTACCGCCAGGACTTCTGGGCCAACCGGGGCCGCGACTACGAAGACCGTGTGGAACGCATCGCGCTGCGCAAGCTGCTGCCCCCCGGTGGACGGCGCGCGCTGGAGATCGGGGCCGGGTTCGGCCGCCTGACGGACGCGCTGGCCGCCGTTGATCACGTGGTGCTGCTCGATTACTCGCGCTCGCTGCTGGCGGAGGCGCGCGCCCGGCATGGCGATGGGCGTTACACCTACGTCGCCGCGGATGTTTACCGGCTGCCTTTCCAGCCCGGCATGTTCGACGTGGCGACCATGATCCGCGTGATCCACCACATGGCGGATGTGCCGCTGGCCCTTGCGCAAATCCGCGCGGCGCTGGCCCCCGGCGCGGTTTTCGTGCTGGAGTACGCCAATAAGCGCAA
>CAZGYW010000574.1:0-2584 GCA_964530495.1 uncultured Anaerolineae bacterium | reverse complement strand
GGCCCGAGTCTTCAAGCTGGGCGATTTGAGTCTTTTCATGCCGAAAGCAGGAGTGACAATCATGCCTGATGCACAATTCCAGGAAGACCGGGATTGGGTGCAGTTGCAGGAACGGTACGCCGGATGGTGGCAACAGGACA
This sequence comes from uncultured Anaerolineae bacterium, assembly GCA_964530495.1. GTDB lineage: Bacteria > Chloroflexota > Anaerolineae > Aggregatilineales > Ch27 > CAZGYW01. The sequence goes on along the minus strand of CAZGYW010000574.1, from coordinate 2,444 downwards.
CGCTGATCCTGCACATCCTGGCCCCGCGAGACAACACCGAAACCGCCTGGGTGAACCCCCAGGCCCCGTTCTACCACCTCATGAGCGGGCTGGACCCGACCATCACCGGCGTGCCTGACGAGGTGATCGCCGCCGCATGGCTGGAGGCGTTACCGCGCGCCCGTGCCGCCGACCGCTACATGGCCAACATCTACTTCGGCGGGGATGCCTTTCCCTACTACGACACCCAGACCGGCCCGGGCAACCTGGCCGCTTTTCTCGGCTCGCAGCCGCAGTTCTCGGCGGATACCGTGTGGCATGCGCCGTGCATTGACGACCTGGAGGCGCATCCGCCGCTGGTCTTTGCCCCGGACAATCCCTGGTTCCAGAAGCAAAAGGCGGTGGTGGAGGCCGGGGTAGCGGTCGCCGCCGGGCGCTACCCGGTAGGCATGCCGGACCTGACGGAGAACATGGACGTGCTGGCCTCCCTGCGCGGCACGGAACACCTGCTGGTGGACATGATCGAGCGCCCGGCGGTCGTGGAAGCGCGCCTGGCGGAGGTCAACCGCGCCTTCCGCGAGTCGTTCACGGCGCTCTATAACCTGATCGAAGGGGACTGGGGCGGCAACGTGTTTTCCGCCTTTGCCATCTGGGGGCGGGGCAGGATCGCCAAGCTGCAGTGCGATTCCTCCGTGATGATCTCCGGGCCGATGTTCGAGCGCTTCATCGTCCCGGAGTTGACCGGGCTGTGCCAGTGGCTGGATCACGCCATGTACCACCTCGATGGCACGCAGGCCATCCGCCATCTGGACAGCCTGCTGGCCATCGAGGCGCTGAACGCGATCGAATGGACGCCGCAGGTGGGCGTCCCGCAGGGCGGCTCCCCGGAGTGGTATCCCATCTATCGCCGGATTCTGGCGGCGGGCAAGAGCGTGCAGGCGGTCAACATCCTGCCGGACGAGGTGATCCCGCTGCTGGATGCGATCGGGACGCGCGGGGTGTTCCTGATGGTCAACGCCGAGAGCGAGGCCGAGGCCCGTGCGCTGGCGGAAAAGGTGGACGCCTACCGCTGAGGGGAGTGACAGGAGGCAAAGAGGCAGGAGACAGGTAGGAACATTAGCATGCTGCGCCCCCCGGCGGCAAGGAGCCTGCAGGGGCGGCTCGCGAGCCGCCCAGTGGAGGCTGCAGGCGGCGCCGAGGGTTCAAAACCCGTGGCAGAAGCGTCAAAGCGGCAAGCGTCCAGGCGGCAAGCGTCCATGCGTCCATGCGAAAGGCATCTGCGGAGACGCGAATGCCTCGCCCCCCGGGGAATGCAGGGCCAGTGTAGGGGGGGCTCGCGAGCCGCCCGCCGGAGGCAGACGAAAGAAAACGGGTGGGAGGTAGACCGGTGTCGGGGGTCTGAACGGCCGGCGTTGCCCTCACCCCTGGCCCCTCTCCCACATTATTGCGGCTGCGCCGCGGGGAGAGGGGAAAGGCACCTTCCGGATGTGCCGGGCGGGCCAGCACCCTGTCTCCTCCGGGAGAAAGGGCCGGGGAATGAGGGCCTGTGGCTTCGCCGCTTCAACGGCTCTTGCGACCCAACCGGAGCGCCTTGAGTGCGCTTTTTTGAGGGCCAGTGGCAGGCTTTGAGCCGAAGATCACATCCGCGCGGTTCGCGAGCCGCCCCCTCGGATACCGCGCATCGGGTCTGTGTTTTGCGCTTGCCGCTTGCCGCTTGCCGCTTTACGAATAGTCGCCGCGGGCCATCTTCTGCTGCATCCTGACCGGGGTGTGCTCCATCATCCAGGCTTCCATGCGCTCCCGGATCTGCTCGGCGGTCTCCGTGTAGCCGTAGGTCTCCAGCAGGACGGGAGTCCACTGCTTGCCCCAGCGAATGTGGAAGTTCTCGTCACTCCAATCGTAGCTGACCGCCGCCGCTGAGATCTCATCCTCAATCGCTTCCCAGTGCTCGCGGTTGGCGACCTTCTCCGGCATGCCGTTCGGCTCCAGGACGGTAGCCAGCAGCGCATACTGCTCCACGGCGGGCAGGGTCATCATCACGTTGTAGATCTGGACGACCTGCGGCACATCCCCACATTCCAGGCCAAGCTGCTGGATGCGGGTCTGGCCGAGCTGGCTGTGGCGAATCTCGTCCCACTGGTGGCGCGCCACGTTGTGCTGGAAATCCCACGTCATCTCCGGGGTCATCCACAGCACCGTCGCCAGCGTCTCGGCGGCGGTCATCTCGTTCAGGTAATGCTTGAAGCGCCACAGACGGTGTTCCTCCGGCGCGGCCTGGCGGTTCGGCTCGACGTCCTGGCTCGGATCGAAGATCGGCCAACCCGCGGGCCGCTGGCACTCCTTCCAGGGCAGGAGCAGCGGGTGATCGTCCGGACGCTGTGGAGCAGGCAGGCGCTCCTCCGCGCCGGTGATGCCGCCATCCGCGGCCAGCAGCCCGGCGATGTAGTGCTGCCAGGGTCCGCTGG
>CAZGYW010000573.1:0-2587 GCA_964530495.1 uncultured Anaerolineae bacterium | reverse complement strand
ACTAAAACTAAACCGAATGCCATCCTTTTTGCAAGAAAGGCCAAAGTCCAGGGGGCGCAGCATGCTGCGCCCTGAGCGTCCGGGCGATCAAGCGAAAAACATGGGGCACGGATTCACGCGGATACGTCACGGATGCTCACAGATAAGGCAAGAGATAGTCTCATCCGTGTGACTTCGTGCCACATCCGCGCCAATCGGTGCCCTGCTTTTTGCCTGAGCCTGCAGCGGCCACTCACACCTTCTGACCCGCTGAATCAAACGCCCCCGGCATTGAACCGGGGGCGTGTCCGTTGCGATCCGCGATCCTACGCGCGGCGCTGGAAGCGGATCCGGTAGGGCGACTGCGGCCGCCGGATCTGCTGGCCGGGGTCCACCGCCGGCTCGCCGGGCTGCTCCAGCGTCATGTCGAACGCCTGGAAGAGGCGGGCCAGGATCACGGTCATCTCGTTGGTGGCGAAGCTCATCCCCCAGCACTTGTGCAGCCCGCCGCCGAAGCCGACCAGCGCATGCTGGTGCATCTTGTGCTCGGCGCGCTCCGGGCTGTAGCGCTCCGGGTCAAAGGCGTCCGGATGGCTGAAAACCTGCGGCAGGCGGTGGGCGATGGCCGGGCTGATGATCGCCAGCCAGCCCGCCGGGATGTGGTAGCCGCCCACATCGAAGCCTTCCCGCACGTAGCGCATCAGCATGTTGGCCGCCGGATCCATGCGCTCGATCTCCATCAGCACCCAGTTCAGCCCTTCCAGCTCGCGCAGAGTCTTGATGGTGAATTCCGCCTCGCCGGACAGCGCCGCCTCCACCTGCGGGTGGACGAGGCGTGCCACCACGTCCGGGTGCTGCAGCAGCCGGATTAAGGCCCAGGTCAGGTGCGCGGAGGTGGTTTCGTACCCGGCGAACATGAACCCGATAATCGCCCCGGTGATCATCTCCGGCGGCATCGGCTCGCCATTGTCCATGCGGGTGTCAACCATCTCCTGAATGAAGTCATCGTACTCGCCGCCCCCGGCGCGGCGGTGAGCGATCAGGTCGTTGACCAGCACGCTCAGGCGGGCCTTGGCCCGGTCGCGCGCCCGGAACTTGGGCAGGGGCAGGCTGGGCGGCAGCAGGAAGTCGATGCCGCGTGCGATGTCGCGGTACAGGGCCGCGAACTCCTCGCCCACGGCCTCACGGAACTCATCCCCCATGAAGCAGCGCGCCGCCGTGAACATGGTGATGAACTGGGCGAAATCGTTCAGCTCAAACGTGCCGCTGTCCGGCTGGGCCGCGATCCAGTCCGTGATCTCAAGGTCCATCTGGCGGACGTAGCCGGCCATCTTGCGCCCGCTGAGGATCGGGGACATCATGCGCCGCTGTTCCAGGTACGACTCGTGGGTGGGGGAGGCGAAGAGCAGCTCCCCGAACATCGGGATCAGCCACTGGTAGGCTTCCCTCATGGAGAGATTCTTGTCCGTCAATTCAAAGAACTGCGTGTGATGCTCCGGCCCGATCAGGACGGCGGCCGGTTTGGTGCCGAGCTGGATGGCGAACACATCACCGTACTGCGCGTAGCCGCGGCGCAGCAGGCCGATTGGCTCGCGGGCGAATTCCAGGGCGTTGCCCAGGATCGGCAGGGCGCTGACTCGGGGCGGGGTTTGCGTCGACATGGCGTATCGTCCATTCTACATTTCACAGGTAAGTCACCTGATGGTTGATTGTAGCATAGCGGGCGCGGGGCCAGATAAGCGTTGGGTAAGACTCCCAGGGGGCGGTGCTGGACTCCCTGGCGCGGCGTTGCAGCGCAACGGGCCCCTCCCCTGAACGCTGGCGCTGAGGGAGGGGCTTGGCATCCCTGACGTGGCAGGCCGTGACGCTCCCTTTCTCCTGCGGGAGAAAGGGCCGGGGATAGAGGGCAGACCCGCCCCCGGGCGGCCTTGCCCTCACCCCCAACCCCTCTCCCACCAGCGGCTGCGCCGCGGGGAGAGGAGGGACCGTACCCACCGGAAGGCCTGCGCTCCACATCCGGGCAGAACCTGTTATAATGCTCGCGGCCAATTCCGGCCTTTTGAGGCGAATTTGACGACGACGCTCATGACCCACATATTGACCCTTCCCGCCCGCCGCACGGCGCTGGCGGTTTCCCTGCTGGCCCTGACCGCGCTGGCCGGCTGCGCCGAGAGCAGCCAGATGGGCACGCCTATGCGCGCCGACGCGCTGACCCAGACCGCGGTGGCCCAGATTCCGACGCTCACCAACACCCCGGTGCCGACCATCGGCCCATCCGATACACCCACGCCCTCACCCACGCCCACGGAAACGGCCACTCCCACGCCAACGCGCACGCCGTTCCACACCAACACGCCGCGCCCGACGCGCACCGCGCCGGTGGTGATCACCCCGACACGGGCCGCTGGCGAGAGCAGCAACGGCGCGGGCGGCGAGCCGACCTGGACCCCGCCCCCGCTTGACCAGGCGCTGACGATTGACGATCACTACTGGATGGCGCGGCCCTTCGCGGACGGCTACACCACCTGGGCCTCGCGCAACTATCCCTACGGCAACACCAAAGATCGGAAGAGCGTCGTGTAGGGAAAGAGTGTAGGATAGGGTGTAG
>CAZGYW010000572.1:0-2588 GCA_964530495.1 uncultured Anaerolineae bacterium | reverse complement strand
ACACCCTATCCTACACTCTTTCCCTACACGACGCTCTTCCGATCTGCGCCCGCGCCGCCCGCCCCAGGCGAAGAACACCGCCCCGATCAGGGCGCCCAGCAGCGCGAAGATGACCAGCGCCATTCCGTGCTCAATCGTGCCGGCCGCGCTGGACGTCTCCCCCAGGCCCAGGCTGCCCACCACGATCACCATCCCGTCGATCACCGCCGTCACCAGCCCGCCCGGCAGAACCAGCGCCAGCCAGTCGAACAGGTCATAGGGCGGGAAAGGCAGCCCGCCAACCTGCGCCGCCAGGTACAACACGCCCATCAACGGAACGGTGACCAGCAGACCTGCCAGCGCTCCCATGCTTCCAACCCGGTTGTCCATGGCTTCTCCTGTCAGCTTGAATGACGGACGTTAGCTTCTTTCGTATCACACTCACGACGTTTGATCAATGCGCGCCCGCTGAAACTGATCTAGGCGCTGCGACCCCACTATGGTAAAATACGGGCCACGTTGGGGAGTGGCCAAGCGGCAAGGCAACGGTCTTTGGAACCGTAGATCGTAGGTTCGAATCCTACCTCCCCAGCCACAGCGGAACCCTCGCGCATCCGGCGAGGGTTCTTTGTTTTTCGCCACGCCAGGCGCTATGCATCAGCCGGACGATGAAACCGTCACCTGCGCCCGCCCGCCAGCGTCTGGCAGTCCAACCATGACGCGCAGCCGCTCCGCGCCATCAGTGAAGTTCGCCGCGCCCGCTGCCCAGTCCGCCTCCTGCTCCCATCCCAGCTGAGCCAGCAGTTCGCCCAGCCAGTCCTGAATGCCCTCTTCCGGCACGGGCAGAAGCGCCTCAAGCGCCTGCCCCGGAACGCGGGCCAGCAGCGCGTCACGGAAGGCGCGGCGCGCCGGCCAGCCCGGATCGGGGCGCAGCACCTGGTAGTCGAAGCCATTCATGGGGATGGATTCGGCGGCGTCATACGCCTGTAACATCGCGTACAGCACAGGGTCCGGGTAGAACAGCGCGCGCAGGATGATCACACCGAAGGCTTGCTCCTCAATCATGGCCACCAGCGCCGCCGGATCGTACAGATCGTTAAGGTACAGGTTGCGAAGCTGGGTCGGGTTGCCAACCACGTCCTTCCCGGCCAGCAGGCTGAAGCTGGCGTCCTCCGTGATCGCCGGACGATCCCCCTCCGCCACAATGTCCACCAGCCGCCAGCCATTGGCGATCTCCTCCTCAGTCGGAATCTGCCCGATGACGGCATAGCCGACCGTCCAGCCCGCCGAGTCATAGAACGCAAAGCCGGTGTTCGAGGTGATGTTCAGCGCCCGGCTGAGCGCACCGAACACCGCACCGTCGGTGGGCATATGGAACACCGCCGCCGCGTACAGCAGATAGATGACCGGAACCGCCACTCGCGCGGCAGCCAGCACAGCGCCCTGCCGCCGGGCCGTCCAGTTGCGCAGGGGACGCGCCAGGCGGGTCAGGTAATTCTCCGGCGAGCGCCACCCGCCATTGAATGTCCGAGCCGCCGCGATCCCGCTCAGAATGCAGGTGGCGGCAATTGTCGTGGCGAAGTAGCTATCCCCCGCCCCCCACTTCCCGGCCAGCGTGGTGCTCAACAGCGCGGCCACAAACCAGAAGCTGTACAGGCTGATCCGGTCGAAGTAGACCTCATAGATCACGGTCAGGCCGCCCAGGATGACCAGCGCGCCATGCAGCCCGAACCACTGGCGGAACAACCCCGGGAACTGGCCCGGCACAAATGGATTCACGTTAGCGGTGATGATGTTGAGCCACCACTGCCCGCCCGTCGCCAGGTCGATCGCGCCGAAGATCGCCGCGCCGACCAGCGCAAAGCCCGTCCCCCACACCAGGGCACGCCGCGGGTTGTTCACGAACAGGTAGCCAAAGACCGCGATAGCGGTGAACAGGGCGTGCTGCTTGGTGAAACCCGCCGCCAGCACCAGCGCCAGCCCCAGGAACAGGCGCCGTCGCCGCTGGCGGACATCCGCCACCTCGTGCACGGTCGCCAGCACCACCACCGCCAGCGTCTCCAGCATCACCATGAACAGGTGCTGCCTGAACAGCGGCCCGACGTGATAGATGTAGTTAGACGCCAGGTAGGCCAGCCCGCTGATCGCCGCGATCAGGCCGTGGCGCTCAACGCGGTAGACGGCATACCCGAGCGCAACAGCCGTGACCAGCGTCCCCAGCACCGCCAGGACCCGTCCATACCAGTAAGCCGGGCCAAACAGCCACACCAGCGGCGCGGCGACAATATGAAACAGCGGCGGGTAGTTGGAGGAATAGAACGGGTAGACTTCGGTATCCTGGTACGGCCAGCGCCCCTGGCTGAACATGATCGTATCGACCAGCTCAAAGCCTTCGCCCTGGTCGTAGTCAAACGGGAAGCCGATGATATTGACGGCATACACTGCGTAGATGAGGAGGTAGAACAGCATGGCGATCAGCGCCAGCCAGAGCAACGCGCGCCCCACCCGCCGCCCAGCCGGCGGAGCCGGGATGTGCGCCGCCTCAGTGGGGCTGTCCTGATCCCGCCCCAGCGGAATCAGCGTCAGGCCGACCAGCGCCAGCGCAACGC
>CAZGYW010000571.1:0-2593 GCA_964530495.1 uncultured Anaerolineae bacterium | reverse complement strand
GCCAGCACCCCATAGAGCACATACAGCTCGGAAATCTTCATCACGCCGGGCAAGCCTTCGATGTGGCCGAACGCCAGCACGGCCAGCGCCACCGCGCCGGCGGCCACGCTGGTCAGCACGGCCAGGGAGACGTAGCGCGTCGCGATGATGATGATCGCAAACAGAATGGCAATCACGATAATCACCTGGGGCGGGGCCACCACCAGAAAAGTCCCCATCCAGGTCGCGGCGCCCTTGCCGCCGCGCAGCTTGCCGGTGAGCAGCGCCGCGATGATCGACCAGTTGTGCCCGGCGATGGCCGCCAGCGCGCCCACCACCTGCGCGACCCCGTTAGGGAGCACCTGCATGGCCAGCACCACCGCCACAATGCCCTTGGCGATGTCGATGGCCCACACGACGATCCCCCAGCCGAGGCCCATCGCGCGGATCGCGTTGTTGGTCCCCATGTTGCCGCTGCCGACTTCAAAGATGTTGATCCCGTTCAGCCGCCCGATCAGATAGGCGGTGGGGAACGACCCGATCAGGTAAGCCGCCACCAGCGTTCGCAGTACCAGCAAGACATCCATTGAGCACTCCCAGCAATAGATTACTGTTGCATACAATTAGAACACGCCCGGCGCCGGATGGTTACACGGAATTTGTAAGAATGGTGTCATTTCGGGCCCCAGACGGGCAGCCTGTACCTCACACACCCGGCCTGCCGGCGCCTGTCCGGCCCCCGGCATCGCGCAAATGTCAGGCAGCGGGCGGGCAGTCGTCAGGCTTCGGACGCGCACGAGGCCCGGTTACGGGCTACAATACGGGCATGCAGAGCCGATTGGCCCGCGCGGCAGCTTGCCGCTGCCCGGCGCCCGCCAATACCCGGAGGAAACCCTATGCAGCGTCAATACCCGATCGGCCTGGCCGGCCTCCTGTGCCTGACCCTCGCCCTGGCTGGCTGCGCCGGCCTGGACGGGCCGCGCCTGCTGAACGAAAGCAATATTCCCACGGCGGCCGTCCTGCCGTCCGTGACCCCCATGCCGACGGAGACCGCCACGCCCACCTACGCGCCGCCTACGCCGGACTTCGTGGCGGAAACACGCATCGCGCTGGTGACGCCTACCCTGCCGCCCAGCCGCACGCCCGTCCCCACCTGGACGCCCTCGGTGACCTCCAGCCCCATCCCGCTGCCCACGCTTGCCCTGACACTGACGCCGTTCCCCTCGGCCACCCCGTACCCGACGGTGGCGCCCATCCTGCAGCAGCCGGCCGTGCAGCAGCCCGCCTTTGCCACGCTGGCCCAGCCGATGCCGAACAGCGCGCCACCCGCCGCGGTGGATGCCAGCGGCGCGTGTGTGTACCCCTGGTTCTTCAGCAGCCGGGCGACCGGCGGCTGCCCGGCAGGCGCGGCGGTTTCCACCGCGGCGGCTTCGCTGGCCTTTGAGCGCGGCATCATGCTCTGGACCGGCCACGACGGGATGATCACCGTCCTGTACAGCGATGGCCAGCAGCCCGCCTGGGAGCGTTACGCCGATACCTGGATGGAAGGCATGCCGGAGCGCGACCCGGCCATCATCGGGCCGCAGGGCCTGTGGCAGCAGCCCCGGCGCGGGTTCGGGCAGGTGTGGCGCACCACCCCGACCGTCCGCAACCGCCTGGGCTGGGCGCTGCGCGAGTGGGAGGATGCCTACACCGCCACCTTCCAGCAGACGGGCAACCAGGGTGGCGGCGCGATCTACGTCACCGGCCACGATGGCAACGCCTACATGCTCGTGGGGGACCAGACCCGCTGGGAGCGCTTCTCCCCGTAAGCGGGCGAGCGGACCTCACCCCCTGGCCCCCTCTCCATTTCTTGATGGAGAGGGGGAAACTGCGCGCAGCGCGGTGGAGTGAGGCATAGTATCCGGCCGATCCGAATTTCAGCCGGCTTCGGTACGCTACCGACTTTCAAAGCCGGGGCTATGTTTTCGCACCAGGGGGGTATACTATACATAAGATGATGCTTCACGCTTGGCAATGAGGGGACTGGCGATGGCGACCGTATTGTTTGGCTTGCTCACCTGGATGATGATGACCGTGCTCCGGCTGGGCACCTATTTCGTGTGGGTGGGGGTTATCTTCCCGGCAGCGATCGACAGCGTGTGGCTGCAGATGATCCCGCAGTTCATCATCGTCGGCCTGTACAGCCACCGGCTTGTCAGGATGTTCTACCTGGAAAAACCGCGCCACTGGCTGGCCGTCAGCCTGCTGTGGGCGCTCTTTACGCTGGTCTTTGAAGTCGGCGGCTTCCACTACCTGGTCAACGTTGGGACCGAGGCGCTGCTGATCAACCTGGTGACCGTGGCCGAAAGCCCGTGGGCGCTGACCTACCTGTTCTATGCTGCCACGCCGTTCGCCGCCTACTACCTGTATCGCACCACCACACACGACAAGCTGCCCCGCGCCAGCTTCTAGCGGGGATGATCGAAGCGAAAAACAACGGGCACGGATTCTCGCGGATGGCTCACGGAGTCACATGGATAAGGCTTGATAGGCCCTATCGGTGAAAATCCGTGCATTATCGGCGTGAATCCGTGCCCTGTTTGTTGCCTGATAAATCGACAAGCAGCCGGTC
>CAZGYW010000570.1:0-2595 GCA_964530495.1 uncultured Anaerolineae bacterium | reverse complement strand
GGCCGATGTTGCCCTCCTGGATCAGGTCCAGGAAGTTGATGCCGCGCCCCATGTAACGCTTGGCAACGGAGACGACCAGGCGCAGGTTGGCGCGGGTCAGCGCCTCAGCGGCTTCGCTCTGGCGGCTTTCGGCCAGCTCGAAGGCATCCAGGATGCGGTCAGCGGCGTCCGGAGTGGTTTCGAGCCAGGCGCGGGCCGGTTCCGCCTGGAGCATTTCGCCGCGCAGCGCGTCCAACAGCCCGTCCGGCAGCAGGTACAGAATCTGGAAGACCTCAAACAGGCTGCGCGCCAGCTCGGTCCACTGGTCGTCATGTCCCCAGTCGCGCTGCTGGAGGTACTCCCGGATGCCGGAGAAGGCGTCCACGTCCCAGGTGTCATGCAGCAGGCGGGCCTCGTCCAGGATCATGGATAGCGCGGGTGGCTCCAGCTTGAAGCGCGCCGCCTGGGCGAGCAGGGTCTGCCAGCTTTCGGCGGCATGGCTGATCAGGGCCAGCGCCACGTCGGTCGTCTGGTTCAGGTTGCGTTCCCCGGCTTCGGCGGCGTATTCGTCCAGCATGTGGGCAGCCGCCATTTCCGCGGCGAGCCACATCTCACGGTTGGAATCGAGGAGCTGCACCTGGCCGATTTCCTTCAGGTACATGCGCACCGGGTCATCGGTCAGCGCGCCGATGCCTTCGTAGGCCGGCGGCTCGTCTTCGTCGTCGGCGTCTTCGTCCTCGTCGTCTGGCGTGCCCAGAATGGGGAAGTCATCCAGGACGGCCAGGTCGGTGTCTTCATCGACTGTGCCGGTTTCAATGTCATCGAAGTCCAGCACCTCGTCCTCTAGCTCATCCTCAATGGCCGGGTCTCGCTCGACTTCAGGACTGGTGGCCGGGCGCGCTTTACGCGGGCCGGTCTTGTTTGCCGTACGGCTTGATCGCTTCGCCATGATGATCCCCTCAGACTTCTGGCAGCGGTTGAACAGACACAAGCAGGGCGGTGGTCAGGGTGAGGCAGACCCATCATTTGTAATACGATTGGCGGAAAAACTCAACCGGGTTCGCCGGGCGTGGCGCAGACCCCGATCGGCGCTCAGCCGACGATCAGGTGCGCCCGGCCCTTCAGCGCCCGGTCAAGCAGGTAGATCGCGGCCTGGTTGGCTTCCAGCTCGTCCTGGAAGCGATGCCGCTCCTCATCCTCGGCCTCCATGATCACAAAGCGCAGCATATCGTTGACCTGCCGCAGCCGGTCGCGGCGCAGCTCGAAGACTTTGTCAACCATCTCGGTTTCAGGCTCGGGCAGCACCCGGCCCTGCTTGCGCATTTCCTTGTGAATAGAGTGCAGCTCCCTGGGCGTGACACCTGCCATGGGCTGCGCCACCGGGTTGTGCAGGCGGCGCAGGGCGGCCAACTGCTCGCCAAACAGCTCACCGATGGTACGCACGATGTATTCCGGCGGTTCCATGTCGTCCTGGGCCAGAGCCGCCTGGATCGCGCGGAAAATGGCCTGGTGGGTGGCGGACTGGAAATCATCCGCGCTGAGTGAGTTGAGCGCCTGGCGCAGGCGTTCCAGCAGGCGGTCCGCCGGCGGGCGCGCGACGGCGGCATCCAGCAGCCGGCGCAGCTCGCGGTTGGCCTGGTAAAGCTGGTCCGGGCGGCGCAGCAGGATCGCCAGCAGGTAGGCCTCGCGGTTGCTGGCAAGGCGCGGCCCTGGCCGGACTGCCGGGCGCATGGGCGGCAACTCGGCAGCTTCCTCCGCCGGAAGGGTTGGCTTCGCGGCCCAGTCGGCCCGGGGGCCTTCCTGCCAGGCTGCGTCCACCGGCGGCCCGGCCGGCGCGGCGTCATCATCGCTGTCGGGCGGCGGCGCGGCGTCAAAGTGGCGCGGTGCTTCGGGTGGGGCGGCGCCGGGTCGGGCGCGGTTGGCTTCCGGCGGGGGCGGCGCCGGGCGCTGGTAGTCGCGCGCGGCCTGGTTCATGGCCGGGGTGGGGCGCGTCTGGCGCAGGCGCGGATCCGTCTTCTGGCGGGGGGAGAGCGCCGTGCGGCTTTCACGTGCGATCTCCATCAGGCGCTTCTCCGGCAGGTGCAGGCGGTAGGCCAGCTTCTGGACGTTGGCCTCCTTTTGCAGGTCGCTTTCCGTGGCGGTCAGCAGCGGCAGGAGCGCCCGTGCCACCTTCTCCTTGTCGTGAACGGGGGCGCGGATCGGGTCCAGCCCGGCGGTGCCCACCCGGATCACGTAATCGGCCACCGGCTCGGCATGCTCCACCAGGCGCCGCCACTCGTCCGGATTCTCGCGGATCAGATCGTCCGGGTCTTTGCCGGCGGAGACGGTTAGCACGCGGATGTCAATTCCCATCCGCCCGGCGCGGCGCATCGAGCCATCCCGCCCGAACAGGGCGGTGGCGCTGTCGCTCAGGCTCTCGCGGGCCACATTCAGGCCGCGCATCGTGGCGCTGATCCCGGCCTGGTCAGCGTCCAGGGCCAGGATCAGGCGGTCGGCGTACTTGCGCAGGGTCTGGAGCTGCGGGTCGGTGAGGGCGGTGCCCATCTGGGCGACGACATTGCGGAACCCGGCCTGGTGGGCCTGCAGCACGTCCATGTAGCCCTCAACGATGATCGC
>CAZGYW010000569.1:0-2596 GCA_964530495.1 uncultured Anaerolineae bacterium | reverse complement strand
CGTCCGCGGCCCAGCCTGTCACGACAACCGGCCGATCGAAAGCGTCGTCTTCCTCATCAAGCTCATCGTCCTGGTCAGGCGTTACGGGCGTCGCTCCTGTGGCGAGCGGCTGTGCAGGGCGCACGACGTGGATGCTGTCAGTGTCCTCGTCTTCCAGGCTGCTGGATTCAGGCCCATCAAGCAGGTCGTCAAGCTCACCGTCATCGTCGGCATCATACGCGTAGCGCGGCCGGCGGATGCGCAGCGGGGCTTCCCCGGCGGGCAGGGTGACCGGGACAACCAGGTCCTCCGGATCAAACGAAGCCTCCGGGACACTCTCAACCGGTTCCGCTGGTCCTGCAGGTGCGGCCGGCACGGGGTCAGCGGATATGTCTTGCCGGGGCGGCATCCGGAATTGCGTGGCGCTGTGGCGCGGCGCAGGTGGGGTGTAGACCGGCCGTTGCGGGGCGGGCGCAGGCGCCTGCGGCGCGGAGGGTGACGGCGGCATGGCTGCTGCTGAGGCGGCCTCCGCGCTGGTGATGTCCTGGCCGGAATAGGCAGGGCGCGCCGCAACATGCGCGCTTGCATAGGGCTGAGCGACCGGCACCGGCTCGGCTGTCTGCAGCGGCAGCGTCTCTGCAGGCGGCAGGGCGCGCCGGTTGGCCTGCGGCGCATTCAACGCGGGGACGGCCCCGGAGGGCAGCTCGACAGTGGTACTCAGGGGTTGCAGCGGGGGCGCCGGGGTGACCCGGGCCCGCCCGGCCAGTGCTGACTTCGTCCGCATCACAAGATTGTGCCAGGTGCGGCTGAAGAAGTGGATGATCTGGGCGAAGCTCAGGTCGGTGGCGATGATGATGCCGATGCCCCACCAGCCCACCAGGGTGAAGAACGTCCCGGCATCACCGAGCGTGCGCATCAGGAACATGTAGAGCTGGTTCCCGATCCAGCCGCCGGCGATTCCCAGGCGGGCGGCCTCGTCGGAGAGCGCCTGAAGCTGGTCGAGCGTAAATACCGGCGCACTGAACAGGTGCACGAACTGGAAGGTGGTCAGCGCGGCAAGATACGTCACGCCCCATCCGATGAGGTGCACAAAATTGAGCTCCGGGACGTTCTCACCGAAATGGCGCCAGATCAGCCAGACGCCGCCGCCAGCCAGGGCGAGCGGAATCGCCAGCCAGCCCACGCCCACGAGCTGGTAGATGAGCTCCAGGAGCGTCCGGCTGACATTGCCCTGGTTCGTGCTGATTGCCCCGAAGAAGATGATGGCGGAGAGCACGACCATCCCCCAGCCGGCAAGATCCAGCTTGAGGTCGAGCGACAGTCCTTCGTTTTTGATCTGCGGGCGCTTGCTCGTGGCCGGCAGCGGTTTGGAGCGCTTCAGCCCCCTGGGAGTGCCGGGCGGTCCTTTTTTGCGGTCCGTGCCACTCTTGCCCTTGCCAAAGGGCAGGGAGAATCTAAAGCCCCGGCCTTCTTTTTTGCCGGATTTTTTTGCGGTTGTGGGCGGTTCTTCTCCCGGGCGGCCCAGTGTGCGGGTCGTGCTGGCCCGGCCGGAGGGTGTGGCCGATTTGCCGCTACCGGACGGCAGCCGATTGCGCAGTCCGGTCAGACCGCCAGCCAGACGCGCGCCGAGGCCACCGCCAGATTCGCCTTTGTGCCGTGGCGGGCTGCCTTCCGCCTTCTTGTCCTTGCCAAGCCGGCCCAGCAGACCGCCGGGCTTGCTGTCGTTGGTCTCTTTCCTGGAGCCGGCTGGTGGGATGTTTTTGGTATAAGACGCAGAAAATCCGCCGGCAGGGACGGAAGGCGGTTGGTAGGTGCTGCCACGTGGGGGAGTGCTGCCCCCCGGTGTGGACGCGCCACCATACGTTGCCGGTGGCTTGTTGCCATAGGCCGAAGACGAGCTACCGCTGCCGTACGTGGAGCCTCCGGCGGGAGGGCGGCTATACGATGATGTTGACGAAGCTCCACTGCCGTAGCGGCCGCTGCTGCCGTAAGGCTTGCCGCTGCTGCCGTAGGCGCCGTCTTCGTCCTCGTCGTCGTAGTCGTCGTCCTCCTCGTAGTCCTCGTCATCCGTCTTGTAGAACGGGTTGGAGGACTGCTTGCCGTAGAGCGACGCCGGGTCGTTGTCATCCTCGTCATCCGACGAACGGATGTTCCAGAGAGGGGGTTGTCTATCGCCCATGATATTCGCGTATCACTACCATCACAGCGCTGTACACCTGCTTACGATCTTCCGGGAGAAACAGACACGAAACGGCTTGAGAGACTGCCTGTTCATCGTGGCGCAGAACGCGCTCGGATTGTTGTTGTGGATTCATTTATACCACATCCGCGACCGGGCGGGTAGTGCCCTGGCGAGTCATCCGGGGCCGGCCGGTTGCGTGCGATCCGGCCCCGGCATGCTGCGCTAGGCGCCACGCAGGTGGATGTAGTTGAGCCTGGAAAGCTCGCGCACCTGCTGCGCCGCGTGGTAGGAGGAGCGCACCAGGGGGCCGCTCTCCACCCACTTGAAGCCCAGATCGTAGCCGATCTGCTTGAGTTGCTCGAATTCTTCCGGCGTGTAGTAGCGATCGATCGGCAGGTGCTGGCGATCGGGCTGCAGGTACTGGCCGATGGTCAG
>CAZGYW010000568.1:0-2599 GCA_964530495.1 uncultured Anaerolineae bacterium | reverse complement strand
GTCATTGTGCATCCCATCGGGTTCATCTCCGATCATATGGAGGTTGTGTATGACCTGGATGTTGAAGCCCGCCAGCATGCGCAGCAACTCGGGCTCAACCTGGTACGGGCCCCCACCGTCGGCACCCACCCCAAGTTCATCTCCATGGTTCGTGAGCTGATTGAGGAACGGCTGACACCGACCGCGGAACGCCGGGTACTGGGTCGTTATGGTCCCAGTCACGACGTATGTCCACCAGATTGTTGTCCCGCGGGGGAGACCATGCGGCCTCGGACCGAAATGCCGCAGTGAAGGCTGTCTTGAGTGTCGATCCAGCATGCATCGCGGCCGCGTGACGGATAGCGCCACGCTCCGAAGATGATGCCTGATTTCTCAATTGAGGGTTCCGTCGGATTCAGCACTTTCGCATGATCATTTCGCAGATTTGTACGTCCAGGAGCGTCAACCATGTCCCACTATCCACCGCCGCGCCTCGTGTTCTGGGAGACAACCGCCGGGTGCAACTTGCGCTGCATTCATTGCCGCCGCATCACCGTCGCCGATCAGCTCACACCAGAAGATTTGACCACGGAGGAATCCTTCCGTCTGATCGATCAGATCGCGGCAGTCGGCAAGCCTATCCTGGTGCTCTCCGGTGGGGAGCCGCTCTTCCGCCAGGACATCTTTGCTATCGCCCGCTATGCCGCCGATGCCGGTCTGACCGTCGCCCTGGCCACAAACGGCACTCTGGTCGATGATGCCGTCGCCGCAAAGATCAAAGACAGCGGCGTCAGGCGGGTCAGCATTTCGTTCGATGGCCAGGACCCGGCAACACATGATGCTTTCCGCGGCCTGCCCGGCTCGTTCCATGCCGCCATCCGCGGCATGCGTGCCCTGCGCGCGATCGACGTGCCCGTCCAGATCAATACGACGGTGGCACGCCACAACGAAGACCAGCTTGAAGGAATGCTGCAGCTTGCCAAAGACCTGGATGCCGCCGCGCTCCATCTTTTCCTGCTGGTTCCGGTTGGCTGTGGTGTGGAAATCGCGGAAGACCAGATGATCAGCGCCCGCGAATACGAGCGCGTGCTCAACTGGCTGTATGACACCGAGCAAGCCGAGCCGAATCTACAGCTCAAAGCCACCTGCGCCCCCCACTATTTCCGCGTGATGCGCCAGCGCCGCGCCGAAGAGAATCGCCTTGGTCTGCGCCGAGAGCTACCCGCCAGCCACGCCCGGCAGGTCCATGGCGGACATCCGGGTGGGCATCCTGCGGCGGGTCAGGATCAGCTGCATGCGGCCACCAAAGGTTGCCTGGCCGGGACCGGCGTCTGCTTTGTGTCCCACCGGGGTGAGGTCTTCCCCTGTGGCTACCTGCCGGTGGAAGCAGGCAATGTGCGCCAGCAGGAATTTGGCACCATCTGGCAGAGCAGCGCGCTCTTTCAGGAACTACGCGATCCTGACCTGCTGGAAGGCAAGTGTGGCATCTGCCAGTTCAAGACGCTGTGCAGCGGGTGCCGAGCGCGCGCCTATGGCGTCACCGGGAACTATCTGGCGGAAGAACCGTTCTGCGCCTATGAGCCGCAAACCCGACAGATTATCTTCTAGATCAGGTTTCTTCGGCGGGCAGGCCACCTGAGCCACGCCCTGCCCGCTTTTTGCACCACTGGAGGGATTCATGACCGCACGACGTTGCCTTGCCTGTTTCACTGCGCTCCTGGTCATTGTTCTGGCCGCGCTAGCACCGGCGGTTCACGCTCAGGAAGACCCACGCGAACTGACGATGGTGCTCACCCGTGATCCGGTGACCTTCGATCCGCACGGGCCACTTGATCCCAGCGGGCCCGTGATCCTGTCGTACGTCTACGACACGCTGCTCTACCAGAACCAGCAGGAAGAAATCGGGCCGCTGCTGGCCAGGGATTGGCAGGTCAGTGAAGATGGGCATGCCATCACCTTCACCCTGCGGGATGATGTCGTCTTCAGCAATGGTGCGCCGGTTAATGCGGACGCAGTGATCTTCACTTTTGAGCGCCTGCAGCAGTCCAGTGCCCGTTCCCTGATCTCCACTGAGATCGCCAATATCGCCTCGTTCGAGAAGGTCGATGATCTGACAGTCCGCTTCATTCTGACTGAACCCTCCGTCACGCTGCTGAGCGCGCTGACCTACGCCTATGCGGCCATTCTGGAGCCCGGCGCGGTGCAGGCAGCCGGAGACAACTACGGTACACAGCCGGTGGGGTCGGGGCCGTTCATGCTGAGCGAATGGATCCAGGGAACTGGCCTGACACTGGTTCAGAATCCGCTGTACAACGGTCACCGGCCCATTGATGCTGAAGGTGGCCCCGTTGACCTGGACACTGTCCACATCCGCTTCACAGCCGATCAGACAACGCGCGTCAACGGCCTGCTCAGCGGTGAAGTCGACATCGCGTACATCACCACCGTCCCCCTGCTGGAACCGCTGAAGAATGACCCAAATTTCAGTGTCCTGGATGACCCGTCGCGCGGCTTCCTCTTCCTCGGGTTCAACACGGCCCGCGCACCCTTTGACAACCTCGCCCTGCGCCAGGCTGTAGCCCATGCCATCAACAAGCAGGAAATCGTCGATCTTGCCCGG
>CAZGYW010000567.1:0-2599 GCA_964530495.1 uncultured Anaerolineae bacterium | reverse complement strand
CCCAGCAGCAGTGTCATGCGCCGATCCCTACCAGTGCCTGCGCCACTCGTCGATCAGGATGTCCACGTTGCGCCAGGTCAGCGGCGTATCCAGGGTGAGGTTATCCACCGGGGAGAGGATGAAGCCGTCCGGCCCCAGCGCGGCAATCGCCTCCTGCACGGCGGCGCGCACCTCGGCCTCGCTCCCCTGCTCGACCGTCAGCGCGCCGGAGACCCCGCCCCACACGGCAGCTTTGCCCCCGAATGCCCGCCGGATCGCGGGCAGATCGGTGTGCGTCCCCTGCAGCGGATCAACCCCGATCAGAACGTCAACGCCCGCCTCCAGGTAGGCGTCCAGCAGCGGGCCGCTGCCGCTGGTGCAGATGTAACCGAAGCGCGCGCCGCGCTCGTGAGCCAGGTCGGCCTCCGCTTTCAGGCGCGGCAACAGCGCCATCCGGAAGAAGCCGGGCAGGATGAAGTCCACGCCCTCATACCATCCGCGCCGGATGTAGAGGTCCACCGGGCCGGAGAGCACCAGCGCCATGCGCGCCATGTTCCAGCGGTGCACCAGCTCGAGCAGATCGGTCACGAAGGCAGGCTGGTCGGCGGTGAGCAGCATCAATTCCTGCATCCCGCACAGCCAGTCGAGCATGTCCAGCCCGACCCCCCAGCCGCCGGCCAGCAGGCAGCCCTTCTCCGCGGCGAAGGCCTGGGCGCGCGCCGCTTCCTGGCGGAAGCCGAGCACATCCGCGTCGCTTGGTGGCGTGAGCAGGTACTGAAGGGCGTCCAGATCGCCCGGCCCGGTGACCAGCGGCTTGAGCGTGCGCGGGATCTGGTAATCGTCAATGAAGGGAATGTGGTCGCCGTGCACCCAGTCCTCGGAGACGCGTACACTGGTGGTCAGGCTCCCGGCCGGGGTGACGACCTCCTTGTGCAGCACAACGCCATCGGCATCCTGCTCCCGGCGCTCGACCGTCCTGACCTCCGGATGCGGCCGCACGGGCAGGCCGCGCAAATCCGGGTGCTCAGGCCGGGCCGGACGCCCGGCCCCCGGGATGAACAGCATCGAATCGAGGCCCAGCGCCAGCTCGGCGGCGGTCAGCGCGAACACGTCTTCGTTCAGGCGCTTGCGCAGCGCGCCGAAGCTCATAAAGCAGCACGGCAGGTGGTCTGCCGGCAGGCCGTCGATGGTCCGCAGCATCCGCTCTCGTGAAGTCAGTTCCGCCATCAGTCTCCCCTTGCGGGCCTGCACCCGCGCTATTCATCCCGCCAGCGCATTGCAGCGGCGTACTCCCGCCCGATTTCGCGCATGGCGCCGTAAAACTCCGTGATCTCGGCATCGCGCCAGCTATCGTTGACAATCGGCATCGGCAGGGCCACCACGTCCGGCGCGAAGATCGCCATCATCTCGCGGAAGCCCGCCAGCATCTCCTCCGCGCTTTCGCCGTTATCGAACATGACCTGCAGCAGCCCGCGCCCCGCGAAGGCCGTCCGCAGCCGCGCGAAGTCCGGGCGGGTGTAGCGGTACGAGCAGTTGAGGCCATTGATCGGCGGGGTGTGATCCAGGTAGCGATTGGCGGCCGGGTGCGGGCCGCAGTTGTGCAGCAGGCCGCCCGGCCAGCGCGCATACAGGCGGTTGTTGTATGGACGGCTGAACGCCTCGAACATCGCCGGGCTGAGCGTGGCGCACACGTCATCGCTCACGAAGCCTTTGCGCCCTTCCGGCGCCCAGATCTGGCCCATGTCCACGCACGTCATGCGTTCCAGCCCGCCGGCTGCCTCAATCCCCACCGCGTAGCCCCGAATCTGGACGTCCGTCACCAGGTTGAGCAAATGCTGCATCGCCTCCGGCTGGTCGACCAGCGCCAGGTAAAAGAGGTTGGTTTCCACCAGGTCGCGGCAGGTGTTGAGCGGCCCGCCCAGGTCGAAGCCCGTCAGGTGCACCCACGCCGGGAAGCGTTCCGCGAACAGCCGCTGAGCGCGCAGGTTGTCGGCCATCAGCCCGGCATCCGGCGCGGGCAGCGGCAGGCTGTAGACCTGCGCCATGTCCGTAATCAGCGGGTGGGCCACGCCGGGCGCCTGGTCGGGATCGGCGCTCCACTGGATCGGCAGGCCGAACAGGGTCGCCATGGTCATGTAGCCGAACCACACGCGGGCGTAGGGGATGTAGTCATCCGGAAGAACGCGGAGACTCCGTTCCAGGTTGGCGCGGGCCACCTGGTATTGCAGCTCATCACTCTCGATGATCTCCCGTCGGGAGTGGCCCAGCCGCCCGCTGATGCGGATGAAGACGGGGATGTGATCCACGCGCCGGTACGCCCAGACGTCACGCAGGCGCTGTTTAGCGGTTTCGATAGCGGGGAAATCCGGCGCGGGCAGTGAGGTCATGGGCAGATGGCGGTGGCAACGCGCGGCGATCACCCCGCGCGTCCGGGGTGTGGCGGGCGGATACTTGCCGGCAAGCCCGGGGCGTGCCCGCCCGCCTGAGTCATTGTACTGGATTGTCAACCGCCCCGGCAACTGGCGCGCAGGTCGCACCGGGGCCGGGCGGTGTCATTCCAGCGGGGCGGCTAGCGCGCGGAGCGGCGCCGTGCCAGCCACTTCTCCAGCTCGATGCCCAC
>CAZGYW010000566.1:0-2602 GCA_964530495.1 uncultured Anaerolineae bacterium | reverse complement strand
TGGTCGGCGCGCTGGGCATCCTGACCGGCTCGCTGGCCCGTGGGCGCCTGGCCGGAGCAACCGGTGTCTCGATCCTGACCGCCACCTACTTCGTGCTGATCAACCTGCCCCGCCTGGCTTCCCTGTCCTGGCCGGCACGCCTGATCGTGGAAACAGTCCTGCCGGTCACCCTGCCAATCCTGATCGCGGCTGCGGCGCTGGCGCTGGCCGAGCGCCTGCTCCAGCGCGACTGAACCCTGTTCACACCCCGCCCGCTATGCTATAATCGCGCCGCACTGGAGCAGGACCATGGACGACACAGCCTGCAGCGCGGCCGCCCGGCCGGAAGACGCCGCCTGGATGCGGCAAACCCTGGACCAGGCCCGCGCCGCCCTTGACCATGACGACGTGCCGATTGGCGCGCTGGCGGTGCTGGACGGGCAGGTGATCGGCATCGGCTGGAACCGGCGTGAGGCCGAGCAGGACCCCACCGCCCACGCCGAGATGATCGCCATCCGGCAGGCCGCCCGCCACGTTGGGCGCTGGCGGCTGGACGGGGTGACGCTCTACTGCACGCTGGAGCCATGCCCGATGTGCGCCGGGGCGATGGTCCTGGCCCGGCTGCCCCGCCTGGTGTACGCCACCGACGACCCCAAAGCGGGCGCGGCGGGCAGCACCATGGACCTCCTCAACCACCCGCTCCTGAACCACCGGGTGGCGGTCACCCGGCTGGAAGGGCCGCTGGCGGAAGAAGCCGCCGACCTGCTGCGCGAGTTCTTTCGCGGCCTGCGGGCGCAGGGCAAAAACGGGCGCTGAAGACGCGCCCTACATCATCCGGAGAGGTGCCAGAGTGGACGATTGGGCCTGTCTCGAAAACAGGTGTGGCCTATGGTCACCGTGGGTTCGAATCCCACCCTCTCCGCCACCGCCGCCACCCCCACCCGGGTGGCGGTTTGCTGTGCCCCGGGTATAATGGCCCTCCGCAACCATTCAGGAGGAACGCCGGGATGTCCGTTGTGCGCAGTCTGCTGGGCCTGCTCGTAATCGTCGCCCTGGTCGCGCTTGCCGCTGGCGATAACGTGTTATCCGATTCGCCCGGTGCTGCCCCGATCCCGGCCGAGACTGGCGGTCTGCTGCTCATTCAGCAGGGCGTAACACCCACCCCACCGGCCACCAACCTCCCCGCGCCAACCCCGACGCCCACAGCATCTGGCGGGGCGCCGCTCTCGGACCTCGTGATCTGGTGGCCGGCCGAGGTCATGCCCGCCACCGGGTCAGATGCGGAGGACGAACTCCTCAGCCAGCTTGAGGGCTTCCGGCAGGCCAACGACCTGTCCTCCCTGCTGCGCGTCAAGCGCCTCAGCGGCCCCGGCAGCATTATGTCCACGCTGCGCACGGCGGGCAGTGTGGCCCCCGGCGCCCTGCCCGACCTGGTGCTGCTCACCAACGAGACGCTGGTCACCGCGGCGGGTACCGGCCTGATCCAGCCCCTGCCGAACCCGGCCGCGGCTGAGCTTGCCGCCGGCCTGTATGACGGCATACAGACGCTGGGAGTCGTGGACGGTGAGGTATTCGGCATCCCGTACCTGCTGACCGTCCAGCATGCCGCCTACCTGGCCACAGAATTTGAAGCGCCACCGGAGACGTTCCAGGCGGTGCTGGGATCCGGCCAGCCGTTCGCCCTGGCCGCCGGGCATGAGACCCTGGCCAGCGACGCGCTGCTGATCCAGTACGCCGCCGGAGGCGGGCACGCCACAGACGCGGCGGGCGAACCGCTGGTGAATGAGAACCCGCTGCGCGAGATGCTGACCTTCTACGCGACCGCCGTGGAAGACGGTCAATTGGCGCCGGAAGCGGCGGCCCTCACCCGCCCGGCTGATGCCTGGGCGCTGTTGACCGGGGGGACGGTAGCACTGGCCCAGGTCGATTCCAGCACCTACCTGCGCCACCCGGATCCGGCAGCCCGCTTTGCCGCGGCCGCCCTGCCCACCGCTAACGGCAGCGCAGCGACCACCGTCGATGCCTGGCTGTGGGCGCTGACCACGGCCGATCCGGTCCGCCAGGCGCGCGCGCTGGAATACCTGGCCTGGGTGCTGGACGCCGACCACCACGCCGCGTACAGCCAGGCGGCACTGTGCCTGCCCTCCCAGCCCGCCGCCCTGCAAGCCTGGGCCGATCCCGACTACGCCGCGCTGATCGCGCGCCTGATCACCGCCACCAGCCTGGTACTCCCGGAGCGGGTCAACAGCACGACTACGGCGGCCATCCAGGCCGCCTGGACGAGCGTGATCGCCGGTGAGCACACTCCCGCGCAGGCCGCCGAAACCGCCGCGCAGGAAGTCAACGGCGCTCCCTAATAGCTATCAGCGGTCAGCTATCAGCGATCAGCTTTCGGGCCTGCGGCCCGGCGGCGAGCGATCAGCCAAACAATGGGCCAGGATGGCGACCGGGGCGCAAACGCCAGGTGAAGGCGGATTCACTAATCACCAGGGCCAGCCCGCTACTCCCACATGCAGAACCACCCACCAGAAAAGTCTTTGGCTGTTAGCTGATTGCTGATAGCTAAAAGCTACTTGTCGAATAGCAGGTTGAGCAGGCCACGCCGCTGTTTCATGCTGGCCGG
>CAZGYW010000565.1:0-2609 GCA_964530495.1 uncultured Anaerolineae bacterium | reverse complement strand
CACCACCCTCCCGCGCACCGGCAGCGCCGGGCGGCGCGCCATCCGCCGCCCCAGCGCCACGCCGCCCGCCGCCGCGCCGATGATCCACGGCCATCGCTTCATGACGTGCCCCTTCCGGCCCTATTCCGTTTCAGCTTCGACAAACGTGACCTCAAACAGGTTCGGCCAGTGCTTGCCTGTGATCAGGAAGGTCTCGCTCTCCGGCTGGTAGACGATGCCGTTGAGTACCTCACTGCCGGCCGCGATTGTGGCCTGCGCTTCTTCACTCAGCAGGCCAGAAGCGTCAATCACCCCGACGACGTTGCCGTTGGTCTTGTCGATCTGGATGATGTAGTCTTCCTGCCAGATGTTGGCGTAAATGAGGTCGCCAACGCATTCCAGCTCGTTGATGTTCTGCACCGGAGTGCCCATCAGGGTCACCAGCCCGCGATCCACAACCTCGAAGGTCTGCGGGTCGCGCAGGGTGATGTACGGGCTGCCGTCGCTCATGTACAGCAGGCTGCCGTCGTAGCACAGGCCCCAGCCCTCGCCGGTGTACTCAAGCGTGTCCACCTGCTCAAGCGTCGCGATGTCATACACAAAGGCGACACCTTCCTGCCAGGTGAGCTGGATCAGGCGGTCGTCCACGCGCTCCAGCCCTTCCGCGAAGTACTGCGGGTCGAGGTCGATCGAGCGGATCACCTCGCCGGTCAGCGGGTCCACTTCGCGCAGGGTGGAGTAGGTGCTGTAGGAGGGGCAGCAGTTGCCGTCGCTCTCGTACAGGGAGCCGTCATGAAGCAGCAGGCCCTGGGTGAAGCTGGTCGGGTCGTGCGGACGGGTGTCCAGCACCTCCGGGCGCAACAGGGGCGGGGTGAACTCCGCCGGGATCGGGGCTGGCCCTTCCGGCTGGCCCCAGTTGGCGGCATACGGCGCGTACGCCGCCAGCGCGGGCAGGAACACGCCTTCGTACAGCGCGTCACGCTCCGCTTCCGGGCTTTGCAGCAGGATCATGTGGGCGGCCAGCGGCTCTTCGGCCACGGCCAGGTCCACCACCACCATGCCCGCCTGGGCGGTCTCAATCGTCAGGCGGTAGACCTGCCAGGCCAGGACATCGGCTTCGAGCGTGGTTTCCGGCTCCGGCACTTCGGCCAGCCCGAGCTGGTAGATGAGGCCGGTCGCCACATCTTCCGCGCTGAAGCCCGGCGCGGACTGCTGGATCAGGGCGACCAGGTCAGTTTCGCTGGCCATGCGCTGGTAGACCCCCTCGCCGGCCGGCATCCAGCCTTCCGGGGCTACGCTGGCGAATCCCAGCGAGGCGGCATTGATGGGCACCAGCGGGATCGCGCCATCCTGGGCCAGCACGGGCAGCGCGATCAGCAGCAGCGCAAGGAACAGGGCCGCACGGGTTATCACGTTGGAACGGTTCATGAGTGGTTTCTTTTCCTGGTTAATGCGTAACGAGAACGAAGGATGCTACAGGGGCGCGCCCTTTACGGCCGGCGCGCGATGGCGACCTGGTTGACACCCTGGCTGAGCGGGATGAACGTCCCGCGCGTGACCACCTGCAGGAACGCCGGGAAGCCGAACAGCCCGAACTGGACACCTTTCGGTAAAACGGGCAGGTACGGCACATCCCACAGGCCATCCCCGAAGTGACGCAGCA
Source organism: uncultured Anaerolineae bacterium (assembly GCA_964530495.1). Lineage (GTDB taxonomy): Bacteria > Chloroflexota > Anaerolineae > Aggregatilineales > Ch27 > CAZGYW01. The sequence goes on along the minus strand of CAZGYW010000565.1, from coordinate 967 downwards.
CGCGAAAGCCCGCTGCTTCACTCCACGCCCGCCACTGCGCCGGCGCCTGGCAGTTGATGTGCGTCGGGTCCTTGCCGATGGCGTCGGTGGCGGGGTCCTTGAAGCGGCGCAGGCTGTACCCGGGGTTCGGCGTGGCGAAGAGCCACAGCCCGCCCGGCTGCAGGATGCGATACACCTCGCGGATTGTGTGCGCCGGGTCCGGCAGGTGCTCCACCAGGTGAAGCGCCACCACCGCGCTGAACTGCCCGTCCGCGAAGCGGCTCAGGTCGTCCGCGCTCTGGACGAGCGCCTGGGCGCGGGGGGCGTTGCGCCGCGTCTGCTCAACCGTCCATGGCTCCAGGTCGATGCCGGTGCAGGCGAAATCGTCCTGCAGCAGGCCGAGCAGGTGCCCCAGCCCGCAGCCCATCTCCAGCAGGGCGCGCTCCGGACCGCCAGCCGGCGCATAGCGGCGCACCAGCCCGGCGTAGTAGCGCCGCGCAAACCAGTACATGCTGAAGCGGCCCAGCGGGCGGTCGGCATAGTTGTAACGCTCAAAATACTGCTGGCCGTATTCCTCCAGCGGCACTTCGGGCGTGGAGGAAGCGGGGGTGGGGGACGGGTGTTGGTCGGTCATGGGGAGGCATTATACCGCAGACCGGGCGGAGGGGTGGCAAGGTATGGATGGCGTCCAGGCGAAAGACAGGGGGCACGGATTCACGCGGATAAGGCCATTGAAAATCAGAAGGCTCTATCCGTGAAAATCCGTGCCACATCCGTGTGAATCCGTGCCCTGTTCTTCCCACCGGGCATTGAGGCGGCAAGCGCCTACCGCACCTGGCTGAGCGCGCCACGCACCAGGAAGTAGCCGCCCGCGATCAGCAACAGGACGACCGGGATCAGGTGCTCCAGGTTGATCACGTCCAGCGCGCCGACGATGGCCGCGATGGACGCCGCCGCGGTGAGGTACACCAGCCAGCGCGCGCCGGAA
>CAZGYW010000564.1:0-2616 GCA_964530495.1 uncultured Anaerolineae bacterium | reverse complement strand
CAACCTGGGCGCGTTCCGGCCTGTCCTGCTGCCGTCAGCGCGCCTTGACATGCCTCACCCCGCTATAGGATGATAAGACTGGCATACCGACCGACCCACCACCTGATCCGCAACGCTCCCCCCTGACCCTGCCTGTGGAGGAAAGCCCATGATCCCGCGCCAATCCCTAACCCTGCTGTTCGTCCTGCTTCTGCTGGCGTTCTCCAGCCCGGGGGCGCTGGCGCAGGGACCGCTCGCCCCGGATGGGGTGCCCGGTGAACTGTACTACGCACCTTTTCCGCTCCGGGTTGCATTGGATGGCGATCTGAGCGATTGGGAGGGCGTCCCGCGCGTGACGATCCCATTCGACGCCCCGCCAGACGGCACCGCCCCCGCGGTCACTTTCGCCGGGGCCGCTGACGACTCGTTCCTGTACTTTATGGCGGACGTGCGGGACGAGCGGATCATCACCGGGCAGCATGGCGAGGAGTTCTGGAACGAAGACTCGGTTGAGTTCTACGTGAACGCCACGGGCGACCTGACCCGCCGCGACTACGTGGACGGTGTGGCACAGGTCACCATCCCGCCGCTGAACATCGGCGGCGATCCGGACGCGCCCGTCCTGGGCGGCATTCGCGGTACAACCGTGGACGCCCGCGCCATCGTCGTGCCGACGGCGACCGGCTGGGCGGTGGAGGCGGCCCTGCCGCTGGTCAACGCTGTGTGGGAGATCGTCCCGGTTCACGGCGGCACGCTCGGCTTCCAGGTGCACCTCAACGGCGCATCCAGCGCGGACCGCGACACCAAGCTGATCTGGTCCCTGGCGGACACGGCCGACCAGTCCTACCTGTACCCGGACCTGTTCGGGCGGCTGGTGTTCTACGCCATCGGGGCGAGCGACATCCCGCCCACCCCGACGCCCGTCCCGGTAGCTGCCGTTGAGGTCGCGGCGGCGGACGCTCCCTACCGCGACCCGGCCCTGCCGGTCGAGGCGCGTGTGGAAGACCTGCTGGCGCGCATGACCCTGGCCGAGAAGATCGGGCAGATGACCCTGATCGAGAAGAACAGCCTCCGCCCGGCGGACGTGACGGCGCAGGCCCTGGGCGGGGTGCTGAGTGGCGGGGGCGGCTACCCGGCCGGCGACAACTCGCCCGCGGGCTGGGCGGCGATGGTGGAGGGCTTCCAGAGGGCGGCGCTGGCCTCCCGGCTGGGCATCCCCCTGATCTACGGCGTGGACGCCGTGCACGGCCACAACAATCTGCGCGGAGCCGTGATCTTCCCCCACAACATCGGGCTGGGGGCGGCCAACAACCCGGCGCTGGTGGAGGCGATCGGGCGCGCCACCGCCCGCGAGGTCGCCGCGACCGGCATCGTCTGGAACTACGCGCCGGTGTTGGCCGTGGCGCAGGACATCCGCTGGGGCCGCACCTACGAATCCTTCAGCGAAAACACGGACCTTGTGACCACGCTGGCGACCGCTTACCTGCGCGGCCTGCAGGGGTCGGACCTGACTGCGCCGGATAGCGTACTCGGCACGCTCAAGCACTTCGTGGGAGACGGTGGCACGGCGTGGGGCAGCGCCACCGGCGACGCGCGCATCGACCGTGGCGTGACCGACGTGGACGAGGCGACGCTGCGCGCCGTGCACCTGGCGCCCTACATCGCCGGGATCGAGGCGGGCGCGCGCACGGTGATGGTCTCCTTCTCCAACTGGGGCGGGCTGAACATGCACGCCCAGCGCCACCTGATCACGGACGTGCTCAAGGGCGAGCTGGGCTTCACCGGGTTTGTCGCCTCCGACTGGGGCGGGGTCGACCTGGTGGCGCCGGGCGACACCTACGCCTCAGTCGTGGCCGCCATCAACGCCGGGATCGATATGAACATGGTCCCCTATGACGCTGCCGGGTTCATCGAAACGCTCACCCGCGCGGTGGAAGCGGGCGATGTGCCGCTGGAACGCATCGACGACGCGGTGCGGCGCATCCTGCGCGTCAAGTTCGAGGCCGGGCTGTTCGAGCGCCCGGCCGGGGGCAACGCGGCCCTGCTGGCCGCGGTCGGCGGGGAGGAGCACCGCGCCCTGGCCCGCCAGGCCGTGCGCGAGTCGCTGGTGCTGCTCCGCAACGAAGATGAACGCCTGCCGCTCAGTAAGGACACGCCCGTGATCGTCGTCGGCGGGGAAGCGGCGGACAACATCGGCATCCAGGCGGGCGGCTGGACAATTGAGTGGCAGGGCGGGGATGGCGCCATCACCCCCGGCACGACGATTCTCGAGGGCATCCAGGCCGCGGTCGGGCCGGACTCCGCCGTGTACTTTGACCGCTTCGGGCGGCTGGATCGTATCCGTACCGCGGACGGCACTTCGCTCCAGCCGGACGTGTGCATCGCCGTGGTGGGCGAGCGCCCTTACGCCGAATGGTTCGGGGACAGCCCTGACCTGGCCCTGCCGGACCCGGATCGGGCTGTGCTCGATCGGCTGGTAGAAGGCTGTCCGTCTGTGGTAGCGATTGTCATCTCCGGGCGGCCGGTGATCCTCACTGACTACGCAGACGACCTGGACGCGATCGTGGCCGCCTGGCTGCCGGGCACGGAGGGCGCGGGCGTGGCGGACGTATTGTTCGGAGCTGCGCCGTTCACCGG
>CAZGYW010000563.1:0-2619 GCA_964530495.1 uncultured Anaerolineae bacterium | reverse complement strand
CCCTGAACGAGCACGGCATCGAGGGCCTGGTCGCCATGGGCGGTGATGGCACCCTGCGCGGCGCAATGACGCTCCACGAGGCAGGCATCAAGGTTGTGGGCGCGCCAGGCACGATCGACAACGACATGTACGGCACGGACCTGACCATCGGCGTGGACAGCGCCCTGAACGTGGTGATGAGCTGCATCGACATGATCCGGGCCACGGCTTCTTCCCACCAGCGCGCCTTCCTGATCGAAGTCATGGGCCGTGACTGCGGCTACCTGGCCCTGATGGCCGGGCTGGCCTGCGGAGCGGAGATGATCTGCATCCCGGAGCGACCGTTCACGCTGGAGGATGTGGCCCACGTCCTGGATGACGCCTACGTGCGCGGCAAAGCGCACTGCATCATCGTCGTGGCGGAGGGCTGCGAGCACGACGCCGCGGCCATTGAAGCGTACCTGAAAGCGCATGAAGCGAAGCTGGGGTTTGAGGTCCGCTCGACCATCCTGGGGCACATCCAGCGCGGCGGCACGCCGACCGCCCTGGAACGGATCATCGCCACCCGGCTGGGCGCCGCCGCCGTGGATGCGCTCCACACCGGGAACACCGGTGTGATGGTGGGGATGAACGGGCAGGAGGTCATCACCACCCCGATCCCGATTGTCGTCAGCCACAAACGCGCGCTTGACCTGAGCCTGCTGGACCTGGCGCGCACGCTGGAGAACCCGCAGGGCCAGCCGTGACCGATGAGTACGCCCTGCTGATCGGCCTGTGCCTGGTGCCGGGCATCGGGGGCGTCACGCTGCGCCGCCTGCTGGATCGCTTCGGCAGCGTGGCGGCCATCCGGGAGGCCACCCCGGCCCTGCTGGACAGCGTGCCCGGCGTCGGGCCGCGCATCACCGCCGCGCTCCAGGCGATCGACCCGGCCGCGGTCGATGCGCGTATCACGCGCTGGACGACAAGCGGGATCACGCTGCTCACCTGGTCCGACCTGCGCTATCCGGACCGGTTGTTCGCCCTGCCGGACGCGCCGCCGCTGCTCTTCTGCCGCGGCAGCCTCCCGCTGCCTCATGAGGATACCGTCGCCATCGTCGGCACCCGCCACCCTACCCCGGCCAGCCGCCACCTGGCGGAAGACCTGGGGGAAGCGCTGGCGGCCCGCGGCTGGATCGTGGTGAGTGGCCTGGCATGGGGCGTGGATACGGCGGCGCACAGCGGGGCGCTGCGCGCAGGGCGCACGGTGGCGATCCTGGGCGGTGGCATCAACCGCATCCCGGAGAAGCAGCAGGACCTCGCCCGGCGCATCGCCGCGAGCGGCCTGGTGTGCAGCGAGCTACCGCCGGAGGTCACGCCTGCCCCGGCCGGGCTGGTGGCCCGCAACCGCCTGATTTCCGGCATGAGCCGGGCCGTGATTGTGATCGAAGCCGGGGAAACCAGCGGCAGCCTGTACACAGCCCGCTTTGCCTACAAGCAGGGCCGCCCGATCCTGGCGGTTCCCAATGGCAGTGCCGGCAATACCCGCCTGCTGGAAAATGGCGCCCAACCCCTGCCCGCTGACCCGGATGCCCTGGACGCCTGCCTCCGGGCGACCTGACGGGCCGCCGCACGCTTACAACCCGCTATCAAGCTCGTCCCAGGTGGCAACCTGGCGCACCCACAGCTCACCTTCGGCGCAGCGCGGGCAGGCCAGCCAGGCGGTGCCATCCTCGAAATGCTCACCGTTATCCCCACCCACATGCGGGAACAGGATCACATCGCTGCTGCCGCAGGCCGTACAGACGCCCGTTTCCACATCAATCAGCGTGGGGTCATCCGGGTCGTCTTCCAGGGCCAGGCGATGCAGCGGTAGCAGCCGGCGGGCGATTGGATCATCCTGGGCGGCCAGCGCCTCCAGCGTAGCGATGTCCGCCTCCGCCCGGGCGAGCACGGCCGGCAGGTCGTACTCCGGCACGCGCACCAGGACTGAGACAATATCGCGGCAGGTCTGGCAATGCGCCAACTCGTAGCGATACAACAAAAAGAGACGGCTGCGCGTGCTGCCGCCAGAGTAGAGCTCGCTCTCAATGTGGTAATTACAGACCGGGCAGGGCTCGATCCGGAGCATCCGTCCCATGCGGGTATCCTATCATCAGGCGGCGTCACTTAATCGCTTTGAACAGGGCCAGGAACTCGGCAAACTCCTCCTGGAAAAAGTGCAGCGTCACAGCGCCGAGGTCGATGTGGTAGACCTCCTCGCCGTCCGGCTCCCGGGAAACCCACAGCACGAAATTCTCCGATTCAGCCAGCGTTTCGGTGGGGATATCCGCATGGTCAGGCATACAATCCTCCGGCCCCAGGCCAGTCTACGGCGCATCCCGTCCCGCCGAGCGGTCGGTGAGCGCCAGGTCGCGCGCGAACAACAGCACCCGCATCGGCCAGCGCGACTCGTACCCGGCGGCCTCCAGCCGGGCGATCAGCGCCGGGTCGTCCAGTACCTTCCAGGAGACGCGATCCGCGCCGCACCGGGCCGCCAGCCCGCGCAGCGCCCGCGCCAGCCCGGGGAATTCCTCCGGCGGCGCATCCGCAAAGCCGACGTACAGCCGCCGCAGCCCCGCCGCCGGGGCATCCTCGTCATCGTCGGAATGGGCATCCCGCGGG
>CAZGYW010000562.1:0-2619 GCA_964530495.1 uncultured Anaerolineae bacterium | reverse complement strand
ACCCGGGACGACAGCGCCTTCACCATCGTGCCGGAGCGCTCGCGCGGGACGGTGACCACCTACACCATCCAGGCCGGGGACACGGTGGAAGCGATTGCCACCCGCTTCGGGCTGGAGAAAGATACCATCGCCTGGTCCAACGACCGCAACGTCGTTTTCGCCCTGCGCCCCGGCAACGAGCTGTACATCCTGCCGGTGGATGGCGTTTACTACCGCCCGCTGGTGGACGAGACCATCCAGTCAATCGCCGACAAATACAACGTCGATCCGTATGACATCATCAACAGCGAATTCAACGACCTGTTCGGCGCGTCCCCGGCGGCCACGATCCGCAGCGGGCATTACGTGGTGGTGCCGGGCGGGACGAGCACGTACAACGACTGGACGTACAACCCGGTTGTGGAGCGCACCGGCGGGGGTGGCGGCGGATCGTCGGATGGCGGGTATATCTCCTTCGCGCCGGGGCAGCCCGGCAGCTGCGGCAGCCAGCCCAACCCCGGCGGGACCGGCTATTTCGTCCAGCCCCTGGCCAGCTATTCGTGGGTACGCGGCTTCACCGGCTACCACACGGGTGTGGACCTGGACGCGCCGGTTGGCGCGGCGGTCTTCGCCGCCTCCCCGGGCCGCGTGATCTACCGCGGCTGGAACGACTGGGGCTACGGCTACCTGATCGTGCTGGCCCACGGCCCGTTCACGTCGTTCTACGGCCACCTGAGCAGCATCAACGTCGGCTGCGGCCAGATGGTCGGGGCCGGCCAGGTGATCGGCGGGGTGGGATCGACTGGCAATTCGAGCGGCCCGCACCTGCACTTCGAGATCCGCTATAACGACATCGCAACAGACCCGCTGCTCTACGTCGGGTTCTAGCCCGGCACAGAGTCCTGACCTGCAAGGAGCGCCCGCTGAGGGGCGCTCCTTCTGGTTTGCGCAGCAGAATTGGGCGGGGCCGGGTTACGCGGCGGATTCAAAGTCCTCCACAAGCTGGCGGGCGCGCTCGTACTCCGGGCTGCCGGGCGGGGCGCTCTCCAGTTGCTGTGTCGCCGCCAGAAACGCATCCAGGGTGATGGCCGCCCCGGCGCGCTGCATCAGTTCATGCCGCTCCAGGGAGAGCCACAACCGCTCGATAGCCGTCATCGCGCCCAGATCGCTTTCCACCATGTGAATCACGGCGTCGGTGAGCGTCCCCTGCTCCTGGAGCAGGCTGGCCAATCGGGCAAACGCAGAAGTCATGCGCGGGATCCTCCACAGCGGTCACTTCATTTGCAAGCCTAGCCGAGCCTGCCCTGGCCGGCAATCCGTCTTTTGTCCTAGCCCGGCACACCCGGCTGCAACCCGGCCATTCCGGACTGCGTATACACAGGCAGGTATTGAGTCGGGGAAGCAGAGGGGGGAACCCATGAGTGACAATCCGCAGAATCGGGGCCGTTGGGTGGGCGGCCTGGCGCTGATCGCGCTGGGAATCATCCAGATCGTCAGCAACAATATTGATGCCGCCTGGGAAATCTGGCTGTGGATCGTATTTCTGGGCGCAGCCGCGATCGGGCTGGGCTGGGTATACACCCGGGGACGCGAGACCTGGGCGTTAATTGTCGCCTATGTGGCCGGGGCGCTGGCCGTGCTGCTACTGGTCATCGAGGTGATCAGGCCATCGGATGCGCTGATCCCGACGCTGGTGTTACTGCTGGTGGCGCTGCCCTTCGTCTTCGCCTGGAGCCGCGACCGCGCGGCGTGGGGGCTGCTCGTCCCCGCTTACGTGATGCTGGCTATCATCCCGATTCTGTACTTCGAGGACAGCACTGGCGCGGACAACCTGATCCCGGCCTATGTGCTCGCCGCCATCGGCCTGCCGTTCCTGGTGGCGTTTCTGCGCACCCGTCAAATCGGCTTCCTGATCCCGGCCGGTATCCTGCTGGTCATCGCCGCGGTGTTCCTGCTGGATGCCATCGAAACCGCCGGGCCGGTGATTAACCTCCTGGCCGCGCTCGGCCTGATCGTGGGCGGCGGCTACCTGCTCCTGCGCGCCCGCGCGGATGACACCGGGACGAAAGCCAAACGCCAGGACTGAGCCACATTTGTGTAATCTGTATCAATAAACGGGGGGTTGGCGCGTGCCAGCCCCTTTTTTTGCGCATTCCTCCCCCCATATTAATGGGGTTTTAATGTTTGCAGGCCGGAATCGTATGTGCAACTGCTACAAGATGGCGTATGATCAGGGTAAGGAGGATTATCGTATGGGAATTCTGGTGGAATGGGATAACGAGGCACGGACGGCCATCCGCATGACATATGGGAACACCTGGAACTGGCGCGATCACTTTCTGGCGCTGGATGCCGTCAACAGTCTGCTGGCGACCGTCGCTCACCCGGTCGACCTGATCCTTGACCTGTATCACAGTATGCCGCTGCCGGACAGCACCGCCTGGAACGTCACCCATCCGAGCCGGCGTCTGCACGAGCGCTGGAGCGGGCGCACCATCATCCTCAGCCCGAATGACGACCTGGCCCGGGTGATACTGGACGCGATGTCCGCCGCGACGGAGCCGGACCAGTTGCTCACCTTACCGACCTAGCGCGGGGCAGCCCGCGCTGCAGGCCACAACCGCATAGCCATCACCCGGG
>CAZGYW010000561.1:0-2619 GCA_964530495.1 uncultured Anaerolineae bacterium | reverse complement strand
TCACTCGTTTGGTCATGCTTTCAGCTTAGCCCGAAAGCATTCATTCAACAAAGCCCTTTGCAGTCTTGTTTTTCCCTTGGCGATCTTTGCGGTGAAAGCACTTAAACACCGCCGGATTCAGTGGTATCATCCGGGGCTGGTTTCGCCGCAGCCCGCCAGGGGGGCTTATGACCGTCCTCACCGTTGCCTACAACGTGATCAGCCCGATCGCCATCGTCGTCGTCCTCTCGGCGCTGGCCGGGCGCTACATCAAGCTGGATCTGCGCACAATCTCCAACCTGATCATGTACCTCTTTTCGCCGATGCTCGTCCTGAACTCCATGGCGAATTCGGCGATCCAGCCTGAAGAGTTCATTCGGATCATGGGGCTGGTGCTGGTCCTGACCGCGGTGATGTCCGCGCTCGGCTTCGGGATTTCGCGGCTGATGGGCTTCGACCGCGGCCTGGAAAGCGTTTTCTTACTGACGATTGTCCTGATGAATGCCGGCAACTACGGCGTCCCGCTCAACGAATTTGCGTTCGGCACGCCGGGGATGGACCGCGCCCTGATCTACTACGTGACCTCCGCGGTGCTGGCCAACACCTACGGCGTCTACCTGGCCTCACGCGGGAAGTCGTCCGTCAGGGAGTCGGTGCTCAACGTTTTCAAGCTGCCGATGGTGTATTTCCTCGTGATCGGGCTGGCCCTGAACTTCACCGGGACGGCCATGCCCCTGCCGCTGGAGCGCGCGTCCAGATTGCTGGGGGATGCCGCCGTGCCAGGCATGCTGGTGCTGCTGGGATTGCAGCTGGGGCGCGCCTCCCTGCACGGGCGGCTCAAGCCGATTATGCTGGCCAGCGGGATGCGGCTGGTGGTCGCGCCGCTGGTGGCGCTGGGGCTGGCCCTGCTCTTCGGCATGGAGGGGCTGACGCGCAGCGTTGTGATCGTGGAAAGCGCCATGCCCACCGCCGTGATGAGCGGCGCGCTGGCGATCCAGTTTGACGCGGATGACGGCTTCGTGGTCGGCGTGATCCTGTTCAGCACGGCGCTGAGCGTCGTCACGCTGAGCATCCTGCTGGCCCTGCTGGGCGTGGGGTAGCGGCAGGCAAGCACCCGGCAATCCGGTTGCATCCGGCCGCCAATGCTGCTACGGTAATAGGGAGAAGGCGCGTCCACAGGCTGGCAGGGAGGGGATGGCATGGCGGACACGGTGACCGACCCGGAGCGGGTCGCGCAGGCCGCGGAATCACTTGTGGGGGCGGGGCTGGCCGCGCAGGTGGCGGCGCTGTTCAAAGCGCTGGCCGATCCCACCCGGGTGCGGATCATCTCCGCCCTGCTGGATACCGAGTTATGTGTGGGCGATCTGACCGCCATGCTCGGCATGCAGCAGTCGGCGATCTCCCACCAGCTGCGCGCCCTGCGCGAATGGCGGCTGGTGCGGCGGGAACGGCGCGGCCGCCTGATGTACTACCGCCTGGACGACGTCCACGTCCGCGACCTGCTCGTGCGCGGGGTGGAGCACGCCCAGCACGAATAGGCGGCGGCCCTACTCCTCCGCGTCGTCCGCCACGCCGAAGAAGAGCAGCAGCGCCGCCCCGCCCTCCACCCGGTGCTGCATCTCCGCCACCTTGCCCAGGTATTCGTCCGCTGCCAGGCGAACATGCCGGAAGAATCTGCCGTCCTCTTCCACGCGGCCCACGTAGCGATCCCGCCCGAAGCGGCTGGCATACACCCGCCCCTGATCGTCCACGCGGCCCACTTCGCTATCCGGCCCGAAGCGCAGCTCGTAGACCTTGCCCTGCGCGTAATCCACCCGGCCGACCGGCCGGTCCGGGCCAAGCCGCTCCTCGTACACCTTGCCGCTGCTCGCCTCAATCGTGCCGACCGCCTGATCCGGCCGGCGGGGGATGTGCCGGTAAATGCGCGCCATGGCGTGCTCCTCTCTTACGTAAGGGCCTTGCGGTACACGACCTCGCCCGATTCCACGCGCCCGGTGTCCTCAAACCCCAGGCGGCGGTAGATTGCCTCAGCGCGGACGTTTTCCGGCTCGAAGCTGATGAACACGGCCTCCGCGCCGGCGGCCCGAATCTGCTCGATGGCGATTTCCAGCGCCGCCGTGCCGTACCCCCGGCCCTGAAACTGGACATCCACCATCAGCCGGATCACCCAGTACTCGCGCGGCTCGTCCTGCGGGTCAAAGCCCCACATCACAAAGCCGACCAGCTCCTCCCCGGTGTAGATCGCCTGCGGGTGCCAGTCCGGGTAAAGCCACGCCTGGGCGAGTGACATCACGTTCGTGGCGACAAACGTTTGCTGATCTTCGGCGACTTTGAGTCTGGTCACGGGGAAGAAGTTTTCCCGCGTGATGGGACGCAGTTCAACGGCGGTCATGGGCGCTCCCGGGGTGGCATCGGCACGCGCCCTATTCTACCCCATCCCGCCTGCCGGCGGACGCACCCCACAGCGCAGCCGGAGTCTTAGCGCCAGATAGGAAGATTCTAAATGCTTGCTGAAGAAGCGGTTTTCCAGCAGCGGAAGCGGCTACAATGAAAAGGAGAGAATACATCGTAATCGTAAGCGGCGGGGTGAATGAGATCGGAAGAGCGTCGTGTAGGGAAAGAGTGTAGGATAGGGTGTAG
>CAZGYW010000560.1:654-2633 GCA_964530495.1 uncultured Anaerolineae bacterium | reverse complement strand
GGTTGACAGCCCTCGCCGAACTTCTTACACTCCGCTGGTAGGGTATGGCGTCCTGGTTTTCCGCCGGGCAACGTCGTCCGGCGCCGCCCCCGTCATGAGGAGAGTTACCCCGATGCTCAGTGTCAGGCAAATCGTTCGCAACGCTTACCGCGCGGGCCTGGCGCTGCCTGCCTTTAACATCGCCTACCTGCCGATGATGGCCCCGGTGATTCAGGCGGTGGCGGATCAGGACAGTTTCGCCCTGATCGAGGTCGCCCGCCTGGAGTGGATCAAATTCGAGGCGGAGAGTCCCGCGGCGGTGGCGGCAGCCTTTCAGCAGCATGACGACCCGGGCCACGTTCGCCTGCACCTGGATCATGTGCCGGTCATCGACGAGGATGGCCTGGCGGTGGAGTATCTGGGGATCATCCGGGGAGCGATCGCGCTGGGCTACCAGTCGGTGATGATCGATGGCTCCCGCCTGAGCCTGGAGGATAACATCGCCGCCACGCAAGCGGTGGTGCAGATCGCCCATCCGGCCGGGCTGCCGGTGGAGGCGGAGTTGGGCGCGGTACTGGGCCACGAGGCTGGCCCGCTGCCGCCTTATGACGAGTTGTTCGAGTCCGGGCGCGGCTTTACCCGGGTGGATGAGGCTCACCGCTTCGTGATGGAGACCGGCTGCGACTGGCTCTCGGTCGCGATCGGCAGCGTTCACGGGGCGGTCTCCGGCGTCTACAAAGATCAGAAGAAGATCAGCGCCCGCCTGAACCTTGACCATCTGGATCGGCTGCGCGACGCGCTGGACATCCCTCTGGTGCTGCACGGCGGCACCGGGGTGCAGCGCGAACATGTGCTGGAAGCCTTCAAGCGCGGCATCACCAAGATCAACGTCGGCACGGAAATCCGGCAGGCCTACGAGACTGCCCTGCGCGAGACCGGGGACATTCCGGCGGCGCAGGCGGCCGTGTATGAGCGCACTGCCTGGCTGATCCGCGACTACTTTGAGCTGGCAGGCACGCGCGCCCGCATCGGGGTGGAGACAACATGAGCCTGCTCGGGATTGACGTTGGGACGACCGGCTGCAAAGCGGCCCTGTTTGCCCCGGATGGGCGGTTGCTGGCGGCCGCTTACCGCGAATATGACTTCCGCAGTCCGCAGCCGGGCTGGGCGGAGCTGGACTCCGCTGCGGTGTGGGCGCATATCCAGGCCACGATCCGGGAGGTGATGGCCCGCCAGGCAGGGGCGGAGCCGGTTCGGGCGCTGTCCGTCTCGTCGCTGGCTGAGTCGGTCGTGCCCGTCACGGCGGACCGGCGCATCCTCGGCCCGGCACTGCTCAACTTCGACAGCCGGGGGGAGGAGTACCTGCCGGCCCTCCAGGCCCGGCTGGACCCGGTGCGCCTGTACCGCATCAACGGCAACACGCTCGGCAACCACTTCACCCTGACCAAGCTGCTGTGGATCCGCGACCACCAGCCGGCGCTGTACGCGCAGGCCTTCAAGTTCCTGCACTGGACGAGCTTCGTGGCCTTCATGCTGGGCGCGGAGCCGACCGTCGACTACTCGATGGCCAACCGCTCACAACTGTTCGATATCAACACCGAGACGTGGTCGGAAGAACTGCTGGACGCCGCCGGGCTGGACGCGGAGAAGCTGGCGCGGCCCGTGCCTTCCACTGCCGTGGTGGGGACGGTGCTGCCCGCCGTGGCGGCTGACCTGGGGCTGTCGTCGGGTGTGCAGATCGTCAGCGGCGGGCATGACCAGTGCGTCAACGCGGTCGGCTGCGGGGTGCTCCACCCGGGGCAAGCCGCTTACGGGATGGGCACCTACCACTGCATCTCGCCGGTCTTCACGGAACGGCGCGCGCCGGAGATCATGATCGCGCGCGGCCTGAGTACCGAGCACCACGTACTGCCCGGACGTTTCATGGAGATCGGAAGAGCACACCTCTGAACTCCAGTCACCCCACAATATCTCGTATTCCGGCTTCTGCTTGTAAAGAG
>CAZGYW010000560.1:0-644 GCA_964530495.1 uncultured Anaerolineae bacterium | reverse complement strand
GAGCATCACGTCCTGCCGGGACGCTTTATGGCGTTCATCTACAACCAGGGCGGGGCGCTGGTCAAGTGGTTCCGCAACACGTTCGCCGCCGCCGAGCATGCGCAGGCCGCGCAGCAGGGAGAGAGCATCTATCCCGCGCTGCTGGCGGAGATGCCGCCCGGCCCCAGCAGCGTGGTCGTGCTGCCGCATTTCATGGTGACCGGGCCGCCGGCCTTCATCGCCAATTCCAGCGGCGTGATCACCGGCCTGCGCCTGGAGACGACGCGGGGTGACATCCTGAAGGGCGTGATCGAGGGCGTGACCTATTCCCTGAAGGAGAGCATCGACACCCTGCCGCCGACGGGCATCCAGATCAGCGAGTACCGGGTGGCCGGGGGTGGCAGCCGTTCCGACGCGTGGATCCAGTTGTGCGCGGACATCCTGGGGCAGCCGTTCGTCCGCCCGGCGGTGACGGAAGCCAGCGCGCTCGGCGCGGCGCTGATCGCCGGGGTGGGGTGCGGTGTGTTCGGCTCGTTTGAGGAGGGCGTCGCGGCGCTCATTCAGCCGGGCAGGCGCTACGAGCCGGACCCGCGCCAGGGCGCGCACTACGCGGAGAATTACGCGAAGTTCAAACAGCTCTGGCCGCTGCTGCGGGATTACCTGAC
>CAZGYW010000559.1:0-2634 GCA_964530495.1 uncultured Anaerolineae bacterium | reverse complement strand
AGATAATGAGCGGTGACTGGAGTTCAGACGTGTGCTCTTCCGATCTTATGTCGAGTATGGGATTGCCCAGGTTGGTGCCTGGCAGGTGTGGCGCAACAGCCTTCAGAACGCGCCGCAGGCCCTGGCGGATTACCGGGCGGCGCTGGCGCTGGGTTATACCCGTCCGCTGCCGGAGCTGTTCGCGACGGCTGGCGCGCGCTTTGCGCTGGACGACAAGCAGTTGCTGGGCGAGCTTACCGAATTAATCGAGGCGCAACTTGCCGCGCTGGAAGACGGGAGGTTGTAGCTGATGCCCTGGGAACCAACCAATGTCGAGCGCGATCGGCTGGAGAAGCTGGCGCGCCTGCAGGAACTGGGGATTGAGAGTTACCCGCTGCGTGCTGAACGCACGCATGCCATCTCCGAGGCCGTGGCTGCCTTCGAGGCGAGCACCCCTGATGGCGAAGCGGCGGAGAGCATTCAGGTGACGGTCTGCGGGCGCATCCGGCGGATTAACCTTAAGGGCAAGCTGGCCTTCTGGCATATCGAGGATGGTACGGGACGCGTTCAACTGATGATCCGCCAGGATAATGTCGGTGAGGATACCTTCACGCTGGTCCGGGAGAAGCTGCTGGAACTGGATGACTTTGTTCAGGCGCAGGGCGTGATGATGCGCACGCGGACGGGTGAGATCAGCGTTGACGTTTTTGATCTGCGCCTGCTGGCCAAGGCTGTCAGTCCGCTGCCGGTCGTGAAGGAAAAGATCGAGGAAGACGGGACTGTTACCCGTTATGGTGAGTTCAGCGATGTTGAAATGCGCTACCGCCAGCGCTACGCAGACCTGGCCGTCAATCCTGAGGTGCGCGAGGTCTTTCGCAAGCGGGCCAGGATGATATCCGCCATCCGCGAGTTTCTGGACGGTGAGGGATTCCTGGAAGTTGAGACGCCGATCCTGCAGCCGCTGTACGGTGGCGCGGCGGCGCGTCCGTTTGTGACTCATCACAATCAGCTTGATCAGGACCTGTACCTGCGCATCAGCTTTGAGCTGTATCTGAAGCGCCTGCTGGTGGGGATGTACGATGGCGTCTACGAGATCGGGCGGGACTTCCGTAACGAGGGTGTGAGCTTTAAGCACAATCCGGAGTTCACGCAGGTCGAGTTCTACAAGGCATACGCCGACTACAACGGCGTAATGGACCTGACCGAGCGCCTGGTGGCGTTCTGCGCCGAACGGGTGACGGGTAGCACCACAGTCCGCTATCAGGGAACGGATATCAAGTTCGCTCCTCCGTGGAAGCGCTGGAAGATGCGGGATGCCATCCTCGAGGTTACCGGGATTGACTACAAAGCGTATCCTGACGCCGGTTCGCTGGCGCGGATCATGCGGGAGAAGGGCTATCCTGCGAAGGATGATGCGACGTGGGGCAAGCTTGTGGATGATTTGCTTGGCGAGGTGGAAGCCATCCTGGTCCAGCCGACGTTCATCCTGGATTACCCGCGTGACATTTCACCCTTTGCCAAGATGATTCCCGGCGATCCGACGCATGTCGAACGCTTCGAGTTCTTCGTGGCCGGGATGGAGATGGGCAATGCGTTTACCGAGCTGAACGACCCGCAGGATCAAGAGGCGCGCTTTGTGGAGATGGGCCGGCTCTACGCTGCTGATGATGCTGAGGCGACGCCGCTCGATGAGGACTATCTGCGAGCGATGCGCTATGGTATGCCTCCCTGTGGCGGGTGGGGTATGGGCGTGGACCGGCTGGCGATGCTGCTGACCGACCAGCGTACCATTCGCGATGTGCTGCTGTTCCCCCATCTGCGCGATCGGGAGTAGCACTATGTGGGGCTGGGCATCCACCCGGCCCCACACCCGTTCGTTATTCCCCGGTGATTCGTGGCATCATTCCCCGACGCTGTGTGATTCCGGTCACCGGAGCGGCTTTGTTGCCAGGTGCCCTGGAGCATGTCTGCCAAGTCAGAGGCACGCGAAAATAGTGGCGTGGCAGGCAACTGGGCATGTACAATAGAGGGTACTCGTCCACACGACTTACCGGAAGAGGTTGACCATGCGTGCATTTCCTCCCAATACAACTGACTCAACGACCGACGCCGAGGCCGCGCTGCGTCGAGGACGGGCGCGCCAGCGCCGGATGGCGCGTGTGACGCGCCGCGACCAGGTGGATGGGCCAATCCCACGGAGCTCACTCCGGCCCGTTCAGCTTCCAATGCCCGGGATCGGCGGCGTCCTGGAGCCAGTTCGCGGTGTTCTGGAATCCGTGTGGCAGCGCTTCAGGGGATGGAGTAGAAGCGGCCAGGTGACATTGATTGTGGTGGTGTTCTTCGGCCTGATCGCTTTGTTTTCGCTTCTTTCGCTGAATGCCACCGGTGATGTGCTGCCCGGTGTTTCTGTTGGTGGCGTACGGCTGGCCGGGTTTTCGGAGGAAGCGGCGACGCTGGCTTTGCGTGAAGCATGGGCGGAGCGCATGATCACCGTCCGTGATGGTGACCGGGCGTGGACGCGATCTGCTCAGGAACTTGGTTTTCGCCTGGATGCCGCCGCTTCGGCACGGGAGGCCATCCAGTATGGGCGCAACCAGGGGTTGTGGGGCACGATTAAGACCGCTCTGAGTGGGGCAAATCTCACCCCGGTTATCG
>CAZGYW010000558.1:0-2636 GCA_964530495.1 uncultured Anaerolineae bacterium | reverse complement strand
GCCGCGGGAATTCGGGCGCCACGACCTCAAAACCATCCCTGGTGGTCAGGGTGTCACCGGTTTCAGTCTTCGCCAGTTTGGCCGCAGCGGCAATGTCGCCAAGGCTCAGTCGCTCGACCGGGAACTGCTCCTTGCCACGCATCACCAGCAGCGAGCCCACCCGTTCTTCCGCTTCCTTGCGCTTGTTGTAGAAGCGTGAATCGGAGGCCATGGCCCCGGAAAAGATGCGGAAGTAGTTGAGCGTGCCCACAAATTTGTCATTGGATGTCTTGAAGACATAGGCCACCAGCTTGTCCGCCTCGCTGTGCGGCCCGGCCTTCACCTCAACATCATCACCGGCCTTGACGGTGAACGAACGCATTTCGGGGGACGGTACGTAGATGGTCAGCGCTTCCAGCAGCGGGACAATCGCCAGGTTGTGTGTCGCGCTGACGGCGAACACCGGCACAGTCCGCAGATCGGGATTCTGAGCAGCCTTGCGGATGCCTTCACGCACCTCTTCAATAGAGAGTGTGCCATCCTCAAAATACTTCTCCAGCAGCATGTCATCCGATTCAGCCGCCGCCTCGATCAGCGCCAGGCGCGCTTCTTCTACCGCGTCCGCCATGTCAGCGGGCACATCGCTGGCGCTCTTGCCGGCGTCCAGGTAGGCTTTTTCGGTGAGTACGTTGACGACGCCCTTAAAAGCGTGCTCCTGGCCGATCGGCAGGGTCACTGGCACAAAGCGGTAATCCGGGAAACGCCGGCGCAGCGATTCGATGGCGTTCTGGAAATTGGCGTTCTCGCGATCCATCTTGTTGACAATCGCGATCAACGGGCGGCCGAATTCCTCCGCAAACGCCCAGGCAAGCTCCGTCCCGACTTCCGCGCCAGAGACTGCGTCAACCACCACGGCCACCGCATCCGCCACGCTGATCGCGCTCTTCACTTCTCCCTGGAAATCCGTGTAACCAGGGGTATCCAGCACGTTGATCTTGAAGCCGTTGAATTCGCAGGGTACCAGTGCGGTGCTCAGGGAGAGGCCCCGCTGCTTCTCTTCTTCTTCGTAGTCCGAGACCGTGTTCTTCTCCTCGACCCGGCCCATACGGGTAGTCGCGCCCGTATTGAAGAGCAGCGCCTCTACCAGGGATGTCTTACCGGCACCCTGATGTCCAGCGATGGCAACGTTTCTCAACTTGTCAGTGGTATAGACCTTCACCGAATCAAACCTCCACGATAAAGCCAGGCCGAACGCCTGGCCCAATTGTTGACGCGATTATAAAAACAATCGGCGCATTGTCAACGAGGATGCACCGTTGGATGCTGCTCCTACCGGCCTGGATCGGGCGCCAGACCGACGACCTCTGGATCCGGGAAAGCCAGCGTGCCGCGGTACTGGATCTTGTGCGCGGCCACCCGCAGGCCAATCCGCAGGCATTCCGCGTAATCCAGCCCGGCAGACAGCCCGGCGCACACTCCAGCCGCCAGGGCATCACCAGCGCCCACGGTATCCACCACATGGCGCACCTGCACTGCCGGGAAATGCTGCGCCTCCCGGCCGGATTCCACCAGCCACGCGCCGCGCGCGCCATCCATCCCGATCACGGTCTCCACGCCAAAGCCGTCCTGCAGGTGGTGGGCGAACTCCGTAATCGAGGGACGCAGCCGGGCCATGGAGACCAGAATCAGGTTGGCACAAACGTAGAAATCGCGGTGGTAATCGTCCACATCGATCACATCATGCACATCGACCACGACGAATTTGCCCATTTCGTGGGCTGTGATGGCGGCATAGCGCACCCAGTCATGGGTGGAGGTGTAGACCCACCGCCCGGCACTTTCTAGCGCCTCGCGCAGGGCTTCGTCCGGATAGCGGTAATGGGACGCTTCACCGAAATCACACAGGAGCTGGCGCTCCCCGTTGGGCGCCACCAGAATCACAGTGCGCGGCGAGCGCTCCCAGTCCGTGCGAATGTGGCGGGTAATGATGCCGTATTCGGTCAGCCGCCACAGGACCTCGGTGCCGAGGAAATCCTGCCCGACCACCGAGACCACCTGGGTCTGCTGCCCCAGTCTCTTCAGCCCCACCGAGAGGTTAGCGGCCACCCCGCCGACCTCATCAATAATCATGCTGTTGATGTACTGCGCCGTGCCTAACTGCAGCGGAAACTCGTACACCGGCACATTCGTTTCCATGTTCGCGCCGGCGATGACGGTCCACGCAGGCTCCCCGTTTGTGGTCATCGATCTCCTCCCCCTGCTTCCCTCAGGAGTGTACCCGGATGTCGCTTGACACGCCACAACTCTGGTGGTAAGCTTGGCTCATCATATGAGCAGTTACTCATATGATGACAACCTTTTTCAATTAGTGCCAGCAACCTGCTGCTGCGAGCTACTATGGACCTGAAAACCGCTGAACCTGCGCCCCTGGAACTGACCATCACCGGCATGGATTGCGCCGATTGCGCCGTCACCCTAGAGAGCGGCATCGCCCGGTTGGACGGTGTTGAGCACTGCACAGTGAACTTCACCGCCGGGACGCTGCGGGTCAGCGGCGATGCCGACCGCGATGCAATCGTCGGGCGCATCCGTGCGCTTGGCTACGGCATCGCTGACCCGGACCAGGCCACCACGGTGGGGCCTGCGGCGACCACGCC
>CAZGYW010000557.1:0-2643 GCA_964530495.1 uncultured Anaerolineae bacterium | reverse complement strand
AGGAGATCGAGGCGGCCCTCACCAACCGGATGGCCTTTGTAATCCACAGCGATCGGCGTCTGGCGGGAATGCAGAATCCGGCGCAGGGTAAGCTCAACCCCCAATGCCTCCTCGTACACGGATTCCAGATAGCCCGGACCCAACACCCGGTGCACTTCGATGGCCGCCCCGATCACGGCGTTGGCCAGTCTGTCCAGATGTTCATCCGGTTCTCTTCGCATCATACCCTCCTGTGTATCGCACACATAAGGCCTGGCAATTCGCACCGCCATGAACGCCAGAGAAGATATCCAAAAAGGCTCTTCCTGGCGTCTCTGGCGTCCTGGCGGTTAATTGGTCTGCACAAGCTGCGTCAGGACCTGCTCGAAACGGGCGGTGTAATGCCGGACGTCCAGGCGGGCCAGCACATGCGCGCGGCCGGCCTCGCCCATCCGCTGCCGCAGATCGCGATCGTTCAGCAGGTGGCGCACCGCCGCCGCCAGCGCAGCGGAGTCGCGCGGCGGGACGAGCAGGCCGGTCTCGCCATCCAGCACCGTCTCCGCCGGGCCGCCCACGTTGGTGCTGACCACCGGCACGCCGCAGGCCATCGCCTCCAGGTGGGCCATCCCGAACGACTCGAAGTCGGAGGCGCAGACCAGCATATCGGAGGCGCGCAGCGTCGGCGCGAGGTCATCCGTGAACCCGGTGAAGATCACGCTGCGCGTCAGGGCGGGGTTGTCCTGCACGGTGCGGATGATCGCCGCCTTGTGGCGGTCGCCGATCGCGCCGTCCAGCACGTTATCGCCCACGATCAGGAAGCGGGCGTCCGGGTAGGCGGGCGCGATCTGGGCCGCCATCTGCAGGAAGTTGAGGTGGCCCTTGAGCGGCTGAAAGCGCCCCAGGATCGTGATCACCTGCGCCTCCGGCGGGATGCCGAGCGCCGCCCGCGCCGGGGCGCCGTCGATCCCCGGGTGGAAGCGGCTCACGTCCACGCCCAGGTGGCGCACCTCGACCCGCTCCGGGGGCATGAACGGCGGGTCGCCCAGGAACCCGGCTTTGCTCCAGCCGGAGTCGGCGAAGAGGTGGGCCGCCTGCCGGAACAGGCCGCGCTGCCAGGGGCGCGGGTGGGTCCACTGGCCGTGGATCATCCACACCCAGGGCACGCCCGCCCGGCGGCAGGCCGGAGCGGCAAACGGGATGCTGTGGTATTCCGGCCGGACGACGGCGATCCGCTCGCGCCGGATCAGGCTCTCCATCTCCCGCACAATAGGGAACTGCTCCCACACAACCGGGACGAAGAGCGGCATGGCCGCCCGCCAGGGGAGCATATGGGTAGGCCACCCCTGGGAACGCCACAGCGCCGGGAACTGGCCGTCGCCGGGCGTCAGCAGGTGCGGCGTCCAGCGGGCCGGGTCCAGGCCGCGCACCATCTCGTACAGGCTGGTTTCGCCGCCGCCCAGCCCCACGTAGCTGGAGACGAACAGGATCGGCACCGGGGACAATGTTGCGGCGGGCTGGGGGCTGGGGGGCATGGCATCACTCCGAAAAATGGACATGATCCGGCAACCCGGCGGGGGCGACCACTAACCCCGCCGGGGACGGCATCTATAGTAGCGTACCGGCCGTGAAACCGCCCGAACGGGCGGTCCTGCGCCGGGATCGGAGTTGACATGGCGGGGGAATCTCCTTACAGTTGTTTTGTTATGAGATAAATATTCTCGAAAATATCTGTTAGGCTAACCAAAAGGTGATGATCATGTTGCACGCGCGGCGTCTTCCCAGTCTTCCATCCATCACAGCCCTGCGCCTGCTGCTGGTGGTGGCCCTGCTGCTTCCGCTCCTGACCGGCGTCCAGCCGGCCCACGCCGGGGTGCTTGAAACCCTCTCTGATTTCCTGAGCCTGGGGGCCAATACCATCCGGGAGATTCAGGACGCGATTCGTATCGCGGGGGAGGAGGTGCGCGTCACGCTGGAACAACTCCAGGGCGACCTGGAGGAGATCATCGCCGAGCTGGAACGCACCTACCAGGATAACCTGAACATCACCCTCAACAGCCTGGACGCGGCCACGCGCAACAAGCTCCTGGAGCTGCAGGCCATGATGGAGGGCGTGCACGAGAAGATTCAGGAGGACATCCGGCTGGTGAGCGCGGAAGCGCAGGAAGTTATCCGGCAGGCGAGCGTGCAGGCCCGCCGCCTGGTGGACGAGCTGCGCCGCGACCTGGAGGAGGTCATCGTTGTTGGTGGCGAGACGGCCGCCTTTGTCCTCGATCGCGCCTTTTACAATGGGATTCTGATCGTGGCGCTGGTGCTGCTGGGCATCGGCCTGCTGGTTTTCGTCTGGCTGCTGTTCACCCGGCGGCTGCCGCAGGGCGGCCTCAGCCGGGTGCTGGCCCTGCTATTTATGGCACTGTACGTGGGCGTCTTCGGGGCGATCGTGCTGGTGCCACAGACGCGCGCTTTTGTCATGACCTCCACCGGCCTGGGACTGCGCGAGCGGCTGGAGAAGATCACGCTCGCGCCGCGCATTCTGGAGGTCTTCCCGGAGACCATCGTGATCGGCACCACCCGGGAGCTGCAGGTCTGGGGCAGCAGCCTGACGCCCGCCAACGAACGCCCGACCGCTCAGATTGGCGGCCGCAGCGTGACGGTGAGTGCCGCCAG
>CAZGYW010000556.1:1390-2645 GCA_964530495.1 uncultured Anaerolineae bacterium | reverse complement strand
AGGAAGCCGCGCGGCGCGGCTCTCAGATCGTCATCCTGCCGGAGTTGTGGTCGGCAGGCTACCATTACGAGGATATTCAGACGGTCGCGCACCCGCTCAACGGCGGGGTGTTTATGGAGCTTTCCAACGCGGCCGCGCAGCACAAGATCTGCATCACCGGCTCCATGCCGGAAAAACGCGGGGACAGCGTAAACAACACGGCGCCGTTTTTCACCCCGAACGGGCAGATTCGGGGCGTCTACCGCAAGATTCACCTGTTCAGCCCGATGCATGAGGCGGAGAACTTCAAGGGCGGCCAATCGCCGTACAACCTGGACGCGCCCTGGGGCAAAACCGCCCTGGCGATCTGCTACGACCTGCGCTTCCCGGAAATGTTCCGGCGCTACGGCATCGAGGGCACAAAGCTCGTCCTGCTGCCCGCCGCCTGGCCCCTGTCCCGCATCGACCACTGGCGCACCCTGATCCGCGCCCGCGCCATTGAGAACCAGTACTTTGTGGCGGCCTGCAACACCGTGGGCGAAACACTCAGCGGCGAGGGGCCGACCGTCTTCGGCGGGCACTCCATGATCGTTGACCCGTGGGGCGAGACGGTGCTGGAAGCGGGCACAGCGCCCGGCCTCTATACCGCCGAGATCGAGCTGGAGCTGGTGGACGAGGTGCGTACCCGCATCCCGGTCTTCCAGGATCGCAAGCCGGAGTACTACGGGCTGGACGACATCATGTCCCGGCTGGAGTTCTAGCCGCCGCTTCCACCCCGCAACAAAAACCGCCCTGCGCTGTGCAGGGCGGTTGCGATTCCACCGGAACGGCTGGCGGAAGCTAGCTCTCCACCACCAACTGAAAGCCCTCCACATAGGGCATGATTTTGCGGTCGTAGTTGGTCACCAGCGTCATCAGGCGTTCCTCAAGCTGCTGGAACGCCGGGTCGATGAGCGCCTTACGGATGGTTTCCAGGTTCTCCGCCACAAACTCGGACTGGCGCAGCGGGTAGTCGCCATAGGCGGTATGCCAGGCGCGGACCAGGTAGAGGTCCAGGGCCTGCAACCCCGGCACGAATTCGCCCAGCGCAAAGCGGTAGTACTCCTCCTCGTGCTCCGGCGCGACGTCGAAGGTGAACACCAGGTTGAACTTCGGAATGATCATCGCTTTCATCGTGCCCTTCCCTTCCCGAACTGTCTACCAGTAAAGAGTCGCTTACTGCCGAACCGCAGCATCATCTACTACGGCTCCGGGCCACCAGGGTTGTGCTTCTCCA
>CAZGYW010000556.1:0-1290 GCA_964530495.1 uncultured Anaerolineae bacterium | reverse complement strand
CGGGCCACCAGGGTTGTGCTTCTCCAACTCAAAACTCAACATTCATCACTCAAAACTGTTTTTCGCCATGCTACCACCGCCGGGTGGGCCTCACAAGGGTCGGTTCAGGACCACACGCCGGCAATCGGCATCCCGCAGTCCGGGCAGCGCCCGCCCGTCGCGCTGAGCCGGTTGGTCACCACTCGGAACCCGTAGCGGTGGATCAGGACCGCGCCGCAGCCGGGACAGCGCGTGTGCTCCCAGTCGCCGGTCGCGCCGGGGGCATTGCCCGCGTACACATAGCGCAGCCCGGCCTCGCTGCCGATCTCCGCCGCCCTTACCAGCGTCTCCACCGTGGTGCGTGGCGGGGTACGCATCCGGTAGTCCGGGTGGAAGGCGGTCACATGCCAGGGGATGTCCGGCGAAACCCCGGCCAGGAAGCGGGCCGCGTCCCACAACTCCTCGGTGCTGTCGTTGAAGCCGGGGATGATCAGGGTGACGACCTCCAGCCACAGCCCGCGCCGGTGCACCTCCGCGATCGCGTCCAGGATGTTGTGCAGCACGGCGCCCATCGCCCGGTAGGTTTTGTCCCGCATGGACTTGAGGTCGATCTTGTAGGCGTCCAGGTGCGGGGCCAGGTAATCCAGCGCCTCCGGTGTGGCGTTGCCGTTGGAGATGTACACGGTGCGCATCCCGGCCGCCCGCGCCCCGCGAAAGACGCTCACCGCCCATTCGGTGGTGATCAGCGGCTCGTTGTAGGTGCTGGCCATGACCGCCGCCCCCTGGTCACGGCCGAGCTGCACCAGCGCCGGCGCGGAGATCACCAGCGGCTCCCGGCCGGAGCGGTCATCCCGCCCGAACTGCGAGATGTCCCAGTTCTGGCAGAATTCGCAGTGCAGGTCGCAGCCGAGCATCCCGAAGCTCAGGGCGCGACCGCCGGGCAGAACATGGTAGAAGGGCTTCTTCTCGATCGGGTCAAGCTGCAGCGCGGCGACATAACCGTGCGGCACGCGCAGCTCGCCGCCCGCGTTGTAGCGCACCTGGCAGATGCCGCGCCGCCCGTCCCGCAGCAGGCAGCGGTGCGCGCACGCCAGGCAGCGGATCGTCTTTGCCTCAGCGTCCACGACCTCCACCAGGTCGCCGGGGATGGTCAGTTGGTCGAGCGTGTCCAGCAGGGTGGTCATCGGCGTATCCAGGGCCTCGCGCGCGCACCTCTCCTCAACCCAAGCGTACCACAGGTCGGGGAGGCGTCAATGCAGGCTGGCTGCCGGGGGAAAACAAAGCAGGGGCACACATCCTGCGCCCCTGCCC
>CAZGYW010000555.1:0-2647 GCA_964530495.1 uncultured Anaerolineae bacterium | reverse complement strand
CCCCCCCACCCCCCTATCCTACACTCTGTCCCTACACGACGCTCTTCCGATCTGACAGAGTCAAAGAAGCCCTGTTCAGCATTCTGGCGGCGGAAGTGCCAGACAGCACCTGGCTGGACCTCTTTGCCGGAACCGGGGCGGTGGGGATTGAGGCGCTGAGCCGCGGCGCGCGGGAAGTTGTGTTCCTGGATCTGTCGCGCATGGCCATCAAGACGATTCACGAGAATCTGGAGAGCACGCAGCTTGCCACCGGCGCGAATGTCCTGCGGACCGATGCGCTGCAGTACCTGGCGAAGCGCGCTTCCCGCCAGTTTGACGTGGTGTATGTGGCGCCACCGCAGTACAAGGGATTGTGGAAAGAAGCGCTGCTGCTGCTGGATGCGCATCCGGATTGGCTGAACCCGGACGGGATCGTCGTGGTGCAGATCGATCCTAAGGAGCGCGAAGCGGTCACCCTGACCAGCCTGGAAGCCTACGACGAACGGACGTACGGGCGCACTCTGCTCTGGTTCTTCGAGCGTCCGGGCGAATAACACCTCAGTTGTGAGCCAACTCGAAGACTACAGCAGGGTGGCGGCGAAGGCCAGGGCTTCTTCCCGGGTGGTGATCGTACCCGCGGCCTGCTCTTCCTGGATTTGATCCAGCAATTCACCGATGCGCTGGCCGGGAGGCAGCTTGAAGTGCTGCATCAGGTCGTGGCCGGTGATGAGGACGGGCAGAGCGGTAACCGAAGGTTCGCCGAACGCCCCGTCCAGCAACGCGGCGATGCCCTCCAGCAGGTTGCTCCAGCGCGCGGTGGACAGCGCCGGGCCGGCGGCGGCCAGGTAAGTCGCCAGCGCCAGCAGACAGCAGTCCACCCCGGCAGGCCCGGTGTCGTGCCAGACACGGTAGACCTCCCGCCGGGAGGGTATGCCCGATTCACACAGGGCCAGCGGGCGCCCCTGGTGGCGCAGGATCGCGGCAAGGCGCTCGATTTCGCTGCGGCTCAGGCGCAGTGCTTCACCGCGCAACCGGGCGCGGGTCGCGGGATCGGCAGCCTCAGCTGCTCCGAGAAGCGCGGCCAGTATCACTATGGCCCGGTGCGGGCGCTCGTTCGGCCACTGGTGGCCGATGTGTTCCTGGAGTTGCGCCCGGTAGCGATCCAGATAGTAGACAATCATCCCCAGCCCGGCGCGAGCCGCCGTGTTGTCCGTGCGCCCCGGGCTGATCGTGGTGAGGATACTTTCAAGCTGGTGGGTGATCCGCAGCGTGTGTTCCCAGGTGTTGTGGCCTTCAGCGCTGCCGGGCCGGGGGGTGGCTTCCGGAAGCACGATGGGCAGCAGATCAAGCGCCGCCAGGTTGCGCAGGCTTCGGGTGGGACTGGCACCACCCAGCAGCGCAATGAACTCATCCCGCAGCCGTTCGGGGGAGGTGCTTGCCAGGCGGGGGCCTTCACGCCGGATGTCAGCCAGAGTCTCCGGCTCGATGCGCAGGTTGAAGCGCACGGCCATCCGCACCGCGCGCAGCGCGCGCACGGGATCACTCTGGATGGCAACCGTTGAGCAGCGGCGCAGGATGCGGCGCGCCGCGTCGTCAAGCCCGCCGAGCGGATCGATGACCTGATCATCACTTTCCAGCGGGGCTGCGACAGCGTTGATGGTGAAGTCGCGGCCGGTCAGGTCGTCAAGCAGGTCTGTGCCGCGGAAGGTCGCGACGTCGATGATGGTGCGCTGGCCGGCGATGGTGGCAATGACGCGGCCGGTTTCGCGTTCCGGGTCAAGCTTGTAGAAGGCACCTTCCAGCGCATCCGCGATATGCCGGGCAATCGCGAAGGCATTGGCGGGGACAGCCAGGTCGATGTCATGGGCGGCCAGCCCCCAGAAGGCGTCGCGCACCACACCGCCTACCAGGTAGACGGGAGTCGGCTCAGCGCCCAGAACAGCGCGAATAGCGGATAGTGCCGCCGGCCACGTGAGCGGGCGGGGCGCCGGCTGAGGCATCAGAGGAACGCTCATGACTCCTCAGTCAGGGCGTAGGCATCCGGCCGGACCACACCGACGAAGGGCAGGTTGCGGTAATATTCGTCCAGGTCCAGGCCGTAGCCAAAGACGAAGAGATTGGGGATTTCGAACCCGATGTAATCGACGTGGATATCGACTTCACGCCGTTCGGGTTTGCTGAGCAGCGTGCAGATTCTGATGCTGGCCGGTTGGCGCGCTTCCAGCAGGCGGATGATGTAGTTGAGCGTGTGCCCGCTGTCGATGATATCTTCAACCAGCAGCAGATCGCGGTTGGCGATGTTCGCGTGCAGGTCCATCTCAATGCGCACCGCGCCGGTGGAGGAGCGACCGCCGGCCCCGTAGCTGGAGACACTCATGAAGTCGATGTGATGTGGTACGCTGATGTGGCGCATCAGGTCGGTAAGGAACAGGATCCCGCCCTTGAGGATGCAGACCAGGAGCAGCCCTTCAGTCCCGGCATAGTCGCTGGAAATCTGCCGGCCCAGTTCGGCAATCCGGCTCTGGAGCGTGACTTCATCGATGAGCTTGTGTGAAAGATAGTGCTCGAAGGGTTTTGGCATAGGGTTCTCGCTTGCCAGAGGCCGACGCGTGTGACAGGGCTGGAATTATACCTTGAGAAGCGGGGTGTGGAGGCAATTTCGTATACC
>CAZGYW010000554.1:0-2649 GCA_964530495.1 uncultured Anaerolineae bacterium | reverse complement strand
CACCCGGCAGTGGAGGGTGGCGTGGGGATCGCGGCCCTGAGCTACGATGACCGGTATGTGAATTGCCAGTTTGACGATACGTGGATGTGGGCCTGGGATTAGGGGAACGCTGCGATGGCCGGTGGAGCCGGAATTGAGCCCGGGGGCGTGCGGCGTGCGCTGCTCCTGGGAATGGTGTTGTTTGCCGCGTTTGTGGTCGCGGGTGGCGGGTTGTGGTGGGTCGGGATGGCGCTCGGCCTGTCCCGGATCGCGGCCTTTCTGGTGGCGGTGATTGCCGGGCCGGCGCTGGTCGGCGGTGTGACCCTGCTGTGGCTGCTTTCCCTGCCGCTGGAACGCCGCCAGCGGGTGCTGGGCGTGACCGTCCGGCGCGCGGGCGACCCGCCGGACGGTGCTGGCGCAGCCTGAGTGATCAGGGTGAACCGGTTTCGTGCACTTGCGCCTGCCTGCGCCGAATACTTTCGGACATTTTCCCCAATAGCGGCGGTCGACTTCATAGTTACGAGTATGGTAAAATCCGTGCCGCTTGTGTATCTCCAGTAGCGGAGTGGTCTTTATGGCGAATCCCATGTTCCTGTCGTTTGTCTTTCATAACCACCAGGCAGTCGGTAACTTCGATTTTGTGAACGAGCAGGGCTACCGGGATGCTTACGAGCCGATGGTGGCTTTGCTGGAACGCTTTCCCGGGATTCACGTGGGCCTTCATTTTTCCGGAAGCCTGCTGGAGTGGCTGACGGAGCATCACCCGGATTTTCTGGAGCGGGTCAAGCAGCTTGTGACCCGTGGTCAGGTGGAGATTCTGACCGGCGGTTACTACGAGCCGATCCTGGCTATTCTGCCGGACGAGGACAAGATCGGCCAGATTCGGAAGCTCTCGCAGGTGATCCGGGAGACGTTTGGCACCGAACCGGCTGGCCTGTGGCTGGCCGAGCGTGTGTGGGAGCCGTACCTGGCCAGGCCGCTGGCGGAAGCCGGGGTCAAGTACGTCGTCGTTGACGATACGCATTTCGAAGCCGCCGGGTTTGACAAAGAACGTGATCTCTTCGGGTACTACATCACGGAGGAACAGGGGTATAAGCTGGCGGTCTTCCCGACGCTTACCCATTTGCGCTATTCCTTGCCCTGGAAATCGGTGGAAGAGAATATCGCCTGGCTGCACGCGCAGTGCCAGGGACGCGGGCGGCGTCTGCAGCCCAAGCTGGCCTTCATGGGCGAGGATGGCGAGAAGTTCGGCGTGTGGCCCGGGACGCATGAGCACTGCTGGGAAAGTGGCTACCTGGAACGCTATTTTGCCGCGCTGGAGGCGAATGCCGACTGGTTGCAGACCATCACGCCCGGCGAGTTTATGGCGAAGTACCCGGCGCTGGGGCGCGCGTACCTGCCCACTGCCAGCTACATGGAAATGGGTGAATGGGCGCTCCCTCCGGCGCTTGAGAGCGAGTTCCACAACCTGATCCAGGAGCTGCGCAAGGAACACAATACCAGCGCGCTGCGGTTTATGCGCGGAGGGATGTGGCGCAACTTCCTCGTCAAGTACGAAGAGATCAACCGGATGCACAAGCGCGGCCTGTACATCAGCCGCAAGGTGCACGCGATGCCGGACGGGCCGGACAAAGACCTGGCCCTGGATTTGCTGTGGGCGGCCCAGAGCAATGATGCGTACTGGCACGGCGTCTTCGGCGGCATCTACCTGTTTCACTTCCGGGTGGCGAACTACGCCAACCTGATCGCCGCCGAGATGCTGGCCGAGGGTGAGAATCCCCCGCTGAAGATCAAGCGCCTGGATATGAACCTGGACAACGAGCTGGAGTTGATGGTCACCAGCGCGCAGACGGTCATGATCTTCGATGTGGCCTGCGGCGGGGCGCTCAAGGAATGGGATCACCGGCCGGCGCGCTACAACATGTTGAACCTGATGACCCGCCGCGATGAAGGCTACCATCAGGATTTGCTCTCGGCCGTCGCCGAAGGGCGGGTGATGGTGGTCGATCCGGCGGACGAGTCCGAGCCTGAGCATGTTCCGGAAGGTGTGGTGCGCGTGAAGGAGGCCGGCATCGAGCAGTACCTGATGGCGGACTGGTATACGCACGGCGCGTTCATCGACCATTTCCTGCGGGAGGATGCGACACTCCAGGGTTTCTACCGGGCGGCGTACCCCGAGCAGGGCGATTACGTGATCCTGCCGTACCAGGCGGAGAGCGAAATCCAGGATGGGGTGGCGCATGTCCACCTGTGGCGGGATGGTCATGTGTGGGTCGGGCAGGAGCATTTGCCGGTGCAGGTTTCCAAGCGTTTCCGCATCCCGGATGGCGAAAACCGGATTGACGCTTCGTACACCGTGACCAACCAGTCGGATCGGGCGTTCAGTGTGCGCTTCGGGATCGAGACGGGTCTGGCTTTTGACGGTGGCACAGACCAGCGCCACTGTGTCTTTGAGCTGGGCGGCCGGCAGTACTCCCTGGCGGAGGTCGCCGAACACCAGGGCGTGAGCGTGTATGGCGCGACCAGCATGCTGCGCGGCCTGCATACCGATGTTGCGCTCTCCCGTCCGGCAACGCTGTGGCGCTTCCCGCTGGAGACCGTGACTCTCTCCGAGGCGGGTTTTGAGCGGGGATACCAGGGCACGATGTTCCTGCAGACGTGGTCGCTGGA
>CAZGYW010000553.1:0-2649 GCA_964530495.1 uncultured Anaerolineae bacterium | reverse complement strand
TGGTGACCGACGCCGAAGGCATGAGCGTCCTCACGGCGTGGGCCGCCGGCAAGTTCGACGCCGAGCGCATCGCCAAAGCCGTCAGGGAGTTCAGCGCCGGCGACAAAGTCAGCCGCCAGCGGATCGTCCTGCCGGGGCATGTGGCTGTGCTGTCCGGCGAGCTGGAGGAGGCGCTGCCGGGCTGGGAGATTCGCGTCGGCCCGCGCGAGGCGGTGGACCTGCCGGCCTTCATGAAACAGGCACTGTAGGGTAATGGCCGGGCACCGTGTCACCTTTGATTCTGGCCCTCCGTTGGAAGTTCCCGCCGGGACGCTGCTCTCCGAAGCGGCCCGCCAGGCCGGGATTGAGATCGCCCAGCCCTGCGGCGGGCAGGGACGCTGCGGGCGCTGCGCCGTGATCGTCACCGGCGGGCAGGTGCGGCGCCGCAGCACGCTGCGGCTCTCCGCGGAAGATACCGCCGCCGGGTACGCCCTGGCCTGCCAGACGGTGGTGGAAGGCGATGTGACAGTCAGCGTCCCGCCGCAGGAGCAGATCACCCGCCACCTGACCACCGACCGAATCGCGGCGGAGATCAGCCCGCCGCCGGGTTACGATGCGCTCCGCGACCAGACAATCCGCCGGGTGGCGCTGACCCTCGCCCCGCCCAGCCTGGACGACCAGACCGACGACTGGAGCCGCCTGCAAACCGCCCTGCGCCAGGCGACCGGGATCACGGGCCTCACCGCCGCGCTGGATACCCTGCGCGAGGTCGGGCGGACGCTGCGCGAAGACGAGTGGCAGGTGACGGCGCTGGTGGACAGCGCGCCGCCCGCCCCGCGCCTGATCGCGCTGCTGCCCGGCCATGCTGCCGCGGATGCCCCGCTGTGGGGCGCGGCGGTGGACATTGGCACCACGACGGTCACCGTCTGGCTGGTGGACCTGATCAGCGGCACGGTGCGCGCCCAGGCCGCGGAATACAACGGCCAGATCGCGCGCGGTGAGGACGTGATCAGCCGCATCATCTATGCCACGAAGAACGACGGTCGGGCGCACCTGCAGGCGCTGGTGCTGGAGACGATCAACAGCCTGCTGGCCACCGCCTGCGCCCGCCTCCAGATCGCGCCGGACGCCATCTTCAAAACGGTGATTGCCGGCAACAGCACGATGATCCACCTGCTGCTGGGCATCCCGGCGGAGAGCATCCGCCTCGCCCCGTTCGTCACGGCGGCCAACCATATCCCGCCCCTGACCGCGCAAACGGTCGGGCTGCACGCTCATCCCCACGGCGCGGTCGACTGCCTGCCGGGCGTGGCCAGCTACGTCGGCGCGGACATCACGGCGGGCGTGCTTTCCTCCGGCGTGGATGCCACCAACGCGCTAACGCTGTTCATCGACATCGGCACCAACGGCGAAATTGTGCTCGGCAACCGGGAGTGGCTGCTCACCTGCGCCTGCTCCGCCGGGCCGGCCTTTGAGGGAGCCGGTGTGCGCGACGGGATGCGCGCCACCCAGGGCGCCATCGAGGAGGTGTGGGTCAACGGTGCCTCCGGCGAGCCGACCCTCCGCGTGATCGGCGGCGGCAAGCCGCGCGGCCTGTGCGGCAGCGGCCTGATCGCGCTGCTGGCGGAGCTGTTCCTGACCGGCGTCATCGACAAGGGCGGCCACCTGAATACGGCGCTGGCGACGCCGCGCGTCCGGCGCGGCGACCACGGCCTGGAGTACGTGGTGGCGTGGGCGGAGGAAACCGCCACCGGGCGAGACATCGCCCTCACCAGTGTGGATATCGACAACCTGCTGCGCGCCAAGGCCGCCATCTACGCCGGGTTCGCCGTCCTGGCGGAGAGCGCCGGCCTGCCGCTGGAAAGCGTGGAGCAGGTGCTGGTTGGCGGCGCGTTCGGCAAGTACATCAACGTGGAAAAAGCGGTCGAGATCGGCCTGCTGCCGGATCTGCCCTGGGATCGCTTCCACTTCCTGGGCAATACCGCGGTCAAGGGTGCGTACCTGGCCCTCCTGGACCGCGCCGCCCGCGAGCGCATCAGCGCCATCGCCAGCCGCCTGACGTACATCGAGCTTTCGGCCGATAACCGCTTCTACGAAGCTT
The DNA here is from genome assembly GCA_964530495.1 of uncultured Anaerolineae bacterium. GTDB lineage: Bacteria > Chloroflexota > Anaerolineae > Aggregatilineales > Ch27 > CAZGYW01. The sequence goes on along the minus strand of CAZGYW010000553.1, from coordinate 569 downwards.
TCACATCCGCGCTGTTCCTGCCCCACACCGATCTCGCGCGCTTTCCCACGGTGCAGGCAGCCATGCAATCCTGAGAGGAATAGCCATGTACATCATCGGCGAGAACATTCACATCATCTCCGAACGCGTTAAGGAAGCCCTGGCGGAGAAGAACGCAAAGTTCTTCCAGGACCTGGCCGTCCGCCAGGTGGAAGCCGGGGCGCAGGCACTTGACCTGAACCTCGGCCCGCGCAAAAAAGACGGCACCGAAGTCTTCCCCTGGATGGTTGAAACCGTCCAGGCGGTGGTAGACGTCCCCCTCAGCTTCGACAGCACCAACCTGGGCGGCATCGAGGCCGGCCTGAAGAAGGTGACGAAAGCCCAGCCAATCATCAACTCCACCTCGGCGGAGGACGAGCGGCTGGAGCGCGTACCGCTGGTCGCCAAGCAGTACGGGACACGCCTGGTCGCACTGACCATGGGTAAGAGCGGCATCCCGGTCAGCGCCGACGAGCGGGTTAACATCGCCATCGAGAAGCTGATCCCGCGCGCTCTGGAAATCGGCTTCCCGGTGGAAGACCTGATCATCG
>CAZGYW010000552.1:0-2650 GCA_964530495.1 uncultured Anaerolineae bacterium | reverse complement strand
AGGCCTGGGCCACGGCGTGCATGAAGTTGAGGCCGGCCATGTGCTCGTGGGCCACTTCCGGGTTCACGCCGACCATCTCCGGATGGTCAAGGGTCTGGATAAAGCCCAGCATCGCGCCGGTGGTCGGCAGGTAGAGGTCGCTGCGCGGCTCGTTGGGCTTGGCTTCCAGCGCGAACTTGAGGTCGTAACCGCGGTCCAGCACGTAGTCGGCCAGGAAGTTGAGCGCCTCCCGGAAGCGCTTGCTCGCTTCCGCCGCGCTCTTGCTGGAGTCGGTCTCGGTGCCCTCGCGGCCGCCCCAGAACACGTACACCCTGGCGCCCAGCTCCGCGCCGAGGTCGATGGCGTTCAGGGTTTTCTGGAGGGCGTAGGCGCGCACGGCGGGATCGTTCGAGGTGAAGGCGCCATCCTTGAAGGCCGGGTCGGTGAACAGGTTGGTGGTGGCCATCGGGACCACCAGGCCGGTTTCGGCCAGGGCCGCTTTGAAGTCGCGGACGATGCGGTCACGCTCGGCGGGGGTGGCGTCAATCGGCACCAGGTCGTTGTCGTGGAAGTTGACGCCGTAGGCGCCGACCTCCGCCAGCAGGTGCACCAGCGCCACGGGGGAGAGCGCCTCGCGGACCGGCTCGCCGAACGGATCGCGGCCGGTGCTGCCGACGGTCCACAGGCCGAAGGTGAACTTATGCTCAGGGAGGGGTTGGTACAGGTTACTCATGGTGGTTTGCTTCCTTATGGTTAGCGCTGCCGGGCTGGTTGCCAGAGGGCGGGAGGGTGGTAGCGCGTCTCAGCGCGGGGACGATACTAAGTTGAATATACAAACTAAATCTGCTATGACTCATCATACTGTGTCCTGAGCCTGCCAATGGTGTACCGATTGTCATGGTCATCACCTGCATTTTGTCACCATACAGGCCGCGCAAAGCGGGTTATGCGAGTAGAATAGAAATAACTTAGTTGATTTCGTAATCAAATTACGGCGGTGGCATGGACACCCGGCACTCGGTTGACCACACCCGGATGCACGAAATGAACATCAGCCTGATCCTGCAGACGCTCCGGCTGCGCGCGCCGGTGTCGCGGGCCGGGCTGGCGGTGATCACGGGGCTGAACAAGGCGACCGTCTCCAGCATGGTGCGCAAGCTGTTCCTGAACGGGTTTATCCGTGAGCTGGGGACGAGCAGCGACTCGACCGAAATCGGCCGGCCGGCCATCAACCTGGAGCTGGCCCCTGACGCCGGGTACATCATCGGCGTGGAAATCGGCGTGGACTTCATCTCTGTGGTGGTGACCAATTTTGTGCTGGAGCCGGTCATCCGCCATCACGAGCGCACCACCCACCTGGCTGGCGCGGACGCGATCCTGGCCCGCCTGATGACCCTGCTGCAGGAGAGCTACGCGCGGGCCGCCGCCTGGGGCCGGCCCGTTTTCGGGATCGGGCTGGGCGTGCCGGGCCTGGTGGATGTCTCCACCGGGACGCTGCTCTTCGCCCCGAATCTGGGCTGGCAGGATATGCCGCTGCGCGATTGGCTGGCGGGTGCTTTTCACCTGCCGGTGTACGTGGCCAATGAGGCCAACATGGCGGCCCTGGGCGAGAGCTACTTCGGGGCCGGGCAGCAGAGCGACCCGCTGCTCTTTGTCAGCTCCGGGGTGGGGCTGGGCGGCGGGATCGTGCTCAACGGGCATTTGCTCTCCGGCGCGAACGGTTTCGCCGGGGAATTCGGGCACATGCAGATCGACCCCAACGGCATCGCATGTAATTGCGGCAGCGTGGGCTGCTGGGAGACGGTGGCCACCCAGCGCGCGCTGTTCCGGCGCATCGAGGCGGTGGTGGCCGCTGGCCGGAAGTCTGCGCTGGTGGAGGTGACCAACGGCGACCTGGCGCGCCTGACCGTGGCGCAGGTTGTCCAGGCGGCGCGTGGCGGGGATGCGGTCGCCCTCCAGGCCCTGGAGGAAACCGGGCGCTGGCTGGGGGCGGGCATCTCCAACCTGCTCAACGCGATCAACCCGCAGTGCGTGGTGTTTGGCGGGCCGCTGGCCGTGGCGCATGAGTTCCTGCTGCCGGTGATCCGGGCCCAGGTGGAAGCCCAGACGATGCGCTGGGTGCGCGAGGATGTGGAGATCGTGGTAGCGGCCCAGGGCGCCGAGTCGGCCGTGATGGGCGCGGCAGCGATGGTCCATTACGAGGTCACGGCGCACCCGATGCTGTGGCTGGAAGACAACGGGCAGCCGTAACCGGGCGTACCGGTGAGGGGGGACGCTACAGCAAACCGGGCCGCAACTGCGGCCCGGTGTTCGTTTCAGGGAGGGGTGTGCTACGCGGCCCGGCGGCGCAGGGACCACACGATCAGCGCCAGCAGGAAGAGCAGCAGCCCGCCGCCGATGATCAACAGGTCGTTAAGCTGGCGCTCGCCTTCACCCACAGCGGTTGGCGGCGCTTCAAAGAGGCTGTCCGCCACCGTGAAGTCAACCGTTTCGCCCGCGGTCTCGCCATCTTCGCGCTCAACCGTGACGCCCAGCGTGTGCGCGCCCGCACCCAGCGCCAGAGCGTCCAGCGTGATCTGGTAGGGCGGCTCGGCCACAGTCTCGCCTGCAGCATCATCAATGCTAGATCGGAAGAGCACACGTCTGAACTCCAGTCACCGCTCATTATCTC
>CAZGYW010000551.1:0-2656 GCA_964530495.1 uncultured Anaerolineae bacterium | reverse complement strand
CCCCCTCACCACCCTATCCTACACTCTTTCCCTACACGACGCTCTTCCGATCTGCGATTCGGACTTCACCATCGTTGACCGCCTGGTGGAGGTGGCCGACCGGATGGGGCACACCCCGGCCCAGATCGCGCTGGCCTGGATGCTGCACAAGCCGGGCATCACCGCCCCGATCATCGGCGCCAGCAAGCTGCACCACCTGGAGGAGCTGGTCGCGGCGGAGGCGATCACGCTCACCGCGGAGGACATCGCGACCCTGGAGGAACCCTACGAGCCGAGCCGCATCCTGGGCCACAGCTAGAGGCTGTTATGCACTTTTGTCGGGCAAATGCCCCCGATCCCCGCGCAACCATTCGGTTGCAGGCCCTTGCCCCCAAAATTGAGGGAAGGGGTGGTCATCCTTCCCCACCCTGTGGGGGAAGGACCGAGGATGGGGGGGGCTAAACGGCGCATAATGCGCGCAACAAGCCTGGAAAGTGCATAACACGTTCAAGGGGACGCCTCCCGCGCAGTTCGCAACCCGGCTGCCCCGGCTGCGTAGAATAGGACAGTGAGCGCCGGAATTGCATCCTCTGGAAAGTGGGCACGTATGAGCCAGCCAACCCTGGGCGACCGCCTCATCGCCATCATCACCGGCACGCTGAAGGGCCTGATCCCCAGCAGCGTGACCGGCTTTTTCAACGAGGCCGTGGACTTCGCCTACGTGCGCGTGCTCGGCCTGCCGTTCATCGTCCTCGGCTACCGCCAGAGCGGCAAGACTACCCTGCTGGAATGGCTGCGCCGGGACACGTCCTACCTGGCCGACTTTGACCCGGAGCCGACCGCCGCGGGCGGCAACGGCGTGGCGACGTTCGGCACGCAGGTCGGGGAGGAAACGCTGCGCCTGCGCCCGCGCCGTGACGTGGGCGGCGAGTACGCCATGTGGGAAACCGACTGGGTGACGCTCTTCCGGGAGGCCAAACCGCGCGGCATCATCTTCATGCTGGATCACACCAACCCCTACCAGCATAAGGATGCCCTGAACTTCGTCCTGCAGCTCATCGACGATGAGCCGGCCGCCAGCAAGAACCTGCGCATGATCCTGATCCTGGTCAACAAATCCGACCTGTGGGGCGCGGATCGTACGCTGGAGGAGTTGATAGGCGACTACCGCAATGAAGTGCGCCGCCTGCGCTCGCAGGCGGAGCGGCGCGGCTTCGGCTACCTGATCACGGCCACCAGCCTGATGACCGGGGCCGGGGTGGAGCCGGCCATGCGCAAGTTTTTCAACGCCATCCGCCCGCGCGCCGGGAAGAAAGCGCCCCCGGCGGAATGACCGACCTCGTGATCGAGTACGTGCTGGACGGCCCGCGCCCTGGCTACGCCTTTTCCACCGTCCCGAACGGCACCGATCCGGAAACGCTGCGCGTGATCTGGCAGCACGCCATGCCGCGTGGGCAGGGCTGGCGGCGCTATGTGGGCGCGCGGACGCTCAAGTGCTTCCCGCTGGATGGCGGGCGGCAGGCCGCGATCGCCGATGTGACCGTCACCGGTCAGACGGACGAAACCGGGCGGGGCGGCATCCGCCGGACTGAGATCACGATCCTCAGCGGCGATGACACCCTGGATTACCTGGCACTGCGTCTGGCGCTGCTGCCGGAAACGGCTCGCGCCGCGGCGGCGGAGCATCTGACCCTGGCCCGCTGGAAGCAGATCATGGATCGCGCCCTGCCCAAGGCGCGCCGCCGGGCGGGCCAGATCGTCCTGGCTGCGCCATATAGGGATGCGGCCGGCTGGCAGGTCGTGGAGGCCGCCGTCCTGATGATCGCCACCGCGCCGCCGCTGCGCCTGGCGAGCGGCTGGGGGCATACCCCGGCGCTGACGACGCTGGCGCTGGATACCCGCGAAGAGTCGCGCCTGGTGGCCGTGCCGCTGGCCGAGCTTCCCCGGTTGGATGGCATCAGGCCGATCGTGCTGGCGTGACTGCCAGACGATCAGGATGCCGGTACCTCAACGCCAACGCCGAGAATCACCCCGTAATCCCCCACGATCCAGCCCCGCTCCGGCGTCACGAAGTGCAGCCCGTTCAGCCCGCCAACCTCCCCGCTTGGGATCGACTCCCAGGTCTTGCCACCGTCGGCGGTCTGCATCAGCAGGCCGTTAGCGCCCGCCAGCCAGCCATGCTGTGCGTCAAGGAAGCGAATGTCGAACACATCACCCGGCAGCTCGATCTCCTGCTTCAGCCAGTTGGTGCCGCCATCCGAGGTGCGGAACAGCCCCTCTCCCCCGATCCAGCCGGTGAGAGCATCGACCATCTCGACGGTAAACAGGCGCACCGGGCACTGCGGCCAGCCGCAGCTCAGCGCCTGTTGCCCCCAGGTGGCGCCACCATCCGCCGTGTGAATGACGGTGCCCAGCCCGCCGGCAACCCAGCCCTGCTGCGCATCCACAAAGTCCACATCGCCCTGAACCAGCGCAAACCCGATGGCCAGCGGGTTGCTGATGCCCGTCTGCACCCATTGCCAGCTCGCGCCGCCATCGGTTGTGTGCGCCAGGCTCACATTGGATGGGTAGTTCGCCGCCAGTGCCCAGCCGTTCAGATCGTCCACAAAATCGACGGCGAAGAACTCGCGATCCTGATCGCGCAGCAGGGCGGCGGCGCCTTCCTGCCAGGTGAGAC
>CAZGYW010000550.1:0-2672 GCA_964530495.1 uncultured Anaerolineae bacterium | reverse complement strand
AACAACCCGGCGCGCGCCTTCGCCTTCGTGCCGCAGGATGGTGGCGCGTCGGGCAAGGGGTAAAAGCCGAACACGGATCACGCGGATCTGACGGATCGACACGGACCAAAATCAAAAAATTGATCCGTGCCGATCATTTTGATCCGTGCGATCCGTGTTGAATTCAGGCGGGCGGTTCGCGAACCGCCCGTACAATTCCCGGCGCCTACAACGTTATCCAGCGGCCTTCGCGCGCGCTCTGCTGGATGGCATCGCACAGCACGATCTCGCGGTGGCCATCCTCGAAGGTGGCGAACGCCTTCGGCGCGGCCGGGTCGCCGCCCTCGATGTGGGCGTAGACCGCCTTGAACAGCATCTTGAAGGTGTCCGGGTAGCCCTCCGCGTGGCCGCCGGGATAGCCGGAGAAGCGCCGCGCCTCCGCCCCGATCAGCGACGGGTCCTTGATCAGCAGGCCGTTGGGGCCGTCGCGCCGCCCGAGCCACAGGCTGTTGGGGTCCTCCCCGTGCCAGGACAGGGAGGAGGCCGCCCCGTCGATCTCCCAGTTGAGGCGGTTTTTGCGCCCGGCGCTGACCTGCGAAATGGTCGCCGTGCCGCGCGCGCCGTTACTGAAGCGCAGCAGGATCGCGGCGTAGTCATCGGTCTGGATCGGCACTTCGTCCACGTCCTGCTCGGTACCGAGCTTGTTGGCGAAGGTCTCCACCTCGTGGCGCGGCTTGAGCCGCACCGGGACGATCGTCGCCAGGTCGGCCATCACCGCCGTGATCTCCAGCCCTGTAATCCAGGTCACCAGGTCAAACCAGTGGGTGCCAATGTCGGTCACGGCGCGCATCGAGCCGCCCTTGTCGGTCTCCAGCCGCCAGTTCCAGTCGGTCGGGTAGAGCAGCCAGTCCTGCAGGTAGCCGCCGTGCACCAGCCGCACCTCGCCCAGCTCGCCGGACTGGACCCGGCCCCGCGCCTCCAGGTTGAGCGGGTAGAAGCGCAGGTTGTAGTTAACCGCGCCCACCAGGCCGGACTCGTTCACCAGCCGGACCAGCTCCGCCGATTCGGCGCTGGTGACGGCCAGCGGCTTCTCGCAGATGACGTGCTTGCCGTTGGCCAGCGCGGCCTTCACCATGTCAAAGTGCAGGTAGTTGGGCGTGCAAATGTGCACCACATCCACATCCGGATCGGTGATCAGCGCCTCCAGATCGGCATAGCCCTTCTCTACGCCGCTGGCCGCCACGCCCCGGCGCGTCTCCCCGGCGTCCATCCCGATGCAGCCCACCACGCTGACGCCCAGCCGCCGCAGGGCCTCGATATGCGTCATGCCCATAAAGCCCAGCCCGACAATCCCTGCCCGTAATTTGCTCATGAGTATCCCCTCCCCGGGATCAGTGCTTGCTGAATGCCGCGTCAAAGGCCACGTCGGACGGGCTGAAGTTCAGGCGGCGCACGAACTGGAGCGCCTCCGGCGCGCCAAAGTCGCGGTGCATCCCGCTGTCCTCCCACTCGACCGAAAGCGGCCCGTTGTAACCGATGCGATTGAGGGCGCGGATGATCGGGTCAAACGGCACGTCGCCATGCCCCGGCGAGACGAAGTCCCAGCCGCGGCGGTGATCGCCAAAGCCCAGGTGCGAGCCGAGGATGCTCGTCCGGCCGTTGAGGTTGCGCCGCGAGTCCTTGACGTGCACGTGGAAGATGCGGTCGGCAAACTCATCCAGGAAGAGCACCGGGTCCACAAACTGGGGGATGAGGTGGCTGGGGTCGAAGTTGACGCCGAACGCCGGGTGGAAATTGACCTCCTCCAGCGCGCGCTGCATGGTCACGATGTCGTAGGCGATCTCGGTCGGGTGGACTTCCAGCGCGAAGCGGATGCCCTGCGCCTGGAACTCGTCCAGGATAGGCAGCCAGCGCGCGGCGAACTCCCGGTACCCGGCGTCGATCTCATCCTGCCCGGTGGGCGGGAAGAAGTACAGCTTGGGCCAGATCGGGCTGCCGGTGAAGCAGGTGACCACGTCCACGCCGAACAGGCGGGCAGCCTGCGCGGTGCGCTTCATCTCCTCCGCGGCGCGCGCCCGGACGCCTTCCGGATCGCCATCGCCCCACACGTAAGCGGGCACGATGCTTTTGTGGCGAGCGTCGATCACATCGCCCACCGCCTGCCCGACCAGGTGATTGCTGATCGCGAAGCATTGCAGGTTGTACTTCGCCAGCAGGTCGCGCTGCTCCCGCACGTATGAATCGCTGGAAAGCGCCTTCTCCACCTCAAAGTGGTCGCCGGAGCAGGCCAGCTCCAGCCCGTCATAGCCCCACGCGCTGGCCTTGCGGGCCACCTCCTCCAGCGGCAGGTCAGCCCACTGGCCCGTAAACAGGGTAATCGCACGGCTCATCGCCCACACCTCTCCTTCTGCAAACGCGCATCACACCTAGCTCAAACTATAGCCGAACCGGGTTCAAAATCAACCGGGATGCTGGAGGGCAGGTCTCGGGATGGAAAAAGGCTCTCACCGCAAAGGGCGCGAAGGGAAATACAAGAACGCAGAGAAGAGCTTTTCATCTAATTTTCTTTGCGACCTCTGCGGTTGGCTTTTCCTTCGCGATCTTTGCGGTAAAGGCTTTTTGGCGGTTAGCGGTTAGCGTTGGCAGTCGGGTTCACACCCCGCCGGGATTCGAGTATGATGAAGGCAGACGCC
>CAZGYW010000549.1:0-2674 GCA_964530495.1 uncultured Anaerolineae bacterium | reverse complement strand
ATGACACCCAGACGCTGGTGGATGCCATCGGCGGCGCGACCGGAACGGTGATCGTGACCGAGAAGCCAACACCGTATTCGCTGTACCAGCAGAAGCAGAAGACCCGGCTCAAAGGGCTGGCGTGGAGCGCCGTGGCCGGGGTGCAGGAGGCGGTGACGGTCCTGATCGATGGCCGGGCGCGCGGCAAGGAGGGCATCGCCCGGATAGAGGCCGGGGTGCATCAGATTTCCGTCCACAAAGCCGGGATGGACGCCTCCGAGCCGGTCAGCTTTCGCATCCGGGGTGGGGAAACGCTGCGCTTCCACTACAGCGTGGAGTGGCGCCGGCCGGCCCTGCCCAACCGGCTGCTGCTCCAGCGGGTGGATGTACCGTGATAGTGGGCAGGCGTATGGTGGCACACAGCAAGGGCAAGATGATCAGGCGCTGGGTGCTGCTGGCGGCGTGCGCGATCCTGGCGGGCTGTGCGGGGATGGCGACTCCGGCGGCGGAGACGCCCGGCCCGACCCGGACAAGCCTGCCGCCTGTGCCGGATGGCGCGACGATCTACCCGCCCACCGCCGTTCTGGCGACACCCGCTGACCTTGACCGCGATTTCAGCGATTCACCGGAGATGCAGGCGGCGCGCGCCCGGCTGGTGGAACGTTCCATCGTTCCCAGCGTGACGGACGAGCGCGTGGTGGCGGCCCTGGCCGCCGTCCCGCGGCACAGCTTCATCCCCACCGGCCTGCTGGAGTCGGCCTACAACGATCATCCGCTGCCCATCGGCTACGGGCAGACGATCTCGCAGCCGTCGCTGGTGGCGATGATGACCGAGCTGCTCGCCCTCCAGCCCGGCGACCGCGTGCTGGAGATCGGCACGGGGTCCGGCTACCAGGCCGCGATTCTGGCCGAGATGACCGGCGAAGTGTACAGTGTGGAGATCGTGCCGGAGCTGGCGGCAATCGCCCGCGCCGTGCTGGACCGGCTGAGTTATACGAATGTGCACATCGACCGGCGGGACGGCTACTACGGCTGGGCGGAGCACGCGCCGTTTGATGCGATCATCGTCACCGCCGCGCCGGATCACCTGCCTTCCCCGCTGGTGGAGCAGCTTAACCCGGCAGGCGGGCGGCTGGTGATCCCGATCGGGCCGGTGGGCAACGTGCAGACGCTGTGGCTGGTGGAGCGCCAGGGTGACGAGGTGAGCATGCGCCGCCTGCTGGAAGTGCGCTTTGTGCCCTTCACGCGGGAGGGCGAGTAGCCGCGCGGGGGCGGATTACCTGGATGATGGAGGGGGAGGGAACCTGTGTCAAAGATCTTCGTATCGTATTCCAGAAGTGACAAGGAGGTTGTTGAACGGCTCATTGAGGATTTGCGCGCCAACGGTCATACCATCTGGGTGGATGTCCAGAACATTGGCCCGGGCGTGAAATGGTGGGAGGCGATCTTCCAGGCGATTCACGAGGCGGAATCGCTGGTGGTGTGTCTTTCCCCGGAAGCGCTGGAGAGTGAGTGGATCCGGCGTGAGTTGTATGTGGCCCGCGGCCTGGGGAAGTTCATCATCCCGGTGATGGTCCGGGCCTGTGAGGCCCAACTGGCCGCCCAGCAGGATCTGGCCTGGGTCAAGGATTTGCAGGTGATCAACCTGCAGGCAGCCCGCGAGCGGGCGGTAAGCGAGCTGTGCAGCGCGCTGAATCACCTGCCGTCCCAGAGCGCGTTCCGCCCGCTGTTTGCGCAGAGTGACAGCGCGGAGTTTTCCGGCTACATCGAAACCCTGGTGGCGCAGGCGCGGACATTCATCCTGATCGGCACCGGATTGAATATCCTCAGCCGCGATCCGTTCGCGATGATGTGCATGGATCGCGCGGTGGCCGGTGAGATGCAGTTTGAGGTCTACCTGGCCGATCCCTACAGCCCGGATGTGGAAGCCCGCCTGATTGAAGAAGAAATCGGCACGTTCAGGCCGCCGGTCGGGCAGTCCGGGATGCTCAAGCGCCTGGAGACGCTGCTCAGTATGTGGCAGGCCAGGGGCCAGCCGTCCAGCGTCAGCATCAACCTGTTCTCCCATTATCCCACGTTCGCGCTGCTGATTGTCGATAACCAGTATTTTGTGTACCCCTATGGCTTCGCCCATCTGGGCAACTTCAGCCCGGTGTTTCAGTTCTCGGCGGATATCGAGGCGGATAGACGGGTGGTTCAGTTCCTGCATGCGCACTACGAGCGCGTGCGGGCCAGCGCGCATCCTGCCCGGAAAGTCGTCCGGATGCGCCGGGAACACCAGGGGGATCCGGCCGAACTCTGCCCGTTTGCGGTGTACTTTGTGCCGCCTGCCGGTGCAGCCCTGTACCGCTTTGGATCGCAGACCCTGGGGTATGATGTGCGGGCACGAACGCCGCTTGACTCCCCCTGGCCGCAGGCCGTTGGTCCGGCCGCTGACTTCGGTTTTCACCTGACCATCAGCGACGCGCTCTATTTCTGGAGCGAAGCCGCGATCGATCATGTCCGTGCGGCAGTGCGCTTTGTGCTGCGCTCGTTCCACCCGTTCCGGCTGGCTGACCTGACGCTGGCGCCCTTCCCGAATGAGCGCAGTCTGGCCCTCAGGGTGCAGGACCCCACCGGCAACCTGGAAGCGCTGCATTTCGAGCTGATCCAGCATGTCTACCGCAGAGCGATCGCCTCCAACTACACCCTGGGG
>CAZGYW010000548.1:0-2674 GCA_964530495.1 uncultured Anaerolineae bacterium | reverse complement strand
CGCTTAGCCCTGACCGTCCAGGTAGTACCACCGGATTGGCTTCAGATCGTCGTCCAACTCGTAGACACGCGGCACGCCGGTCGGGATGTTCAGCGACGGGATTTCCTCGTCGCTGATGCCGTCCAGGTATTTGACCAGGGCGCGCAGGCTGTTACCGTGGGCCGCCACGAGCACGCGCTGGCCGCTGCGCAGGGCCGGGGCGATGGTCTCATGCCAGTACGGCAGGACGCGTTCCAGCGTGATCTTGAGCGACTCGGTGGCCGGGACCTGCTCCGGCGCGAGGTCGCGATAGCGCCGGTCGCTGCCCGGATAGCGCGGGTCATCCAGTTCCAGCGCGGGCGGCGGGACATCGTAGCTGCGCCGCCAGATGTGGACCTGCTCCGGGCCGAAACGTTCGGCCATTTCGGCCTTGTTGAGGCCCTGCAGCGCGCCATAATGGCGCTCGTTCAGCCGCCAGCACCTGTAGACGGGCAGCCACATCTGGTCCATCTCGTCCAGGGCCAGCCACAGGGTGCGGATCGCGCGCTTGAGGACGGAGGTGTAGGCCACGTCGAATTCCATCCCGGCAGCCTTCATTCGCTGCCCGGCCTGGATCGCTTCCTTGACGCCGGTCTCGCTCAGGTCAACGTCCGTCCAGCCGGTGAACCGGTTTTCCTTATTCCATTCGCTTTCGCCGTGGCGAAGCAGTACCAGTTGGGGCATAGCAATTCTCTCGCTTTGTACGCTTGCGGTCGGCCAGATGAAAACATCCGCAGGGAGATTGCGCCTGCGGATGACTATTTTAGCGTAAAGTGGCGATTCAGGGGACGGTGATTCCCGCCATGATCGCTCGCACAGCATCCATCTCCTCTGGAATCACGGTGTGGCCCATGCCCGGGTAGATGCGTTTGTCCACCGCCGCGCCCAGCCCTGCCAGTACGTCAGCCGACTGGTGAACCCGCGCCACCGGGATGTGGCGATCGACGTCGCTGCAGCCCAGGAAGACAGGAGTTCCCTCCAGCGAGCCGGGATAGGCGAAGACGTGATCGGGCGGCCCGATCAGGCCGCCGCTCAGCCCGATGATTCCAGCGTAGCGCCGCGGATGGCGTGCCGCATATTCCAGGGCCAGGCATGCTCCCTGCGAGAAGCCGAGGAGGAGTGTCCGCTCCGGCGGGATGCCTGCCTCACCGATGGCCGCGACGAGCCCGCCCACCGTAGCCAGCGCCGAGCTGAGCGCCGGTTCGTTGCCTTCCAGCGGAGTCATGAAGTGGAACGGATACCAGGCATTGCCCGCCGCCTGCGGCGCCAGGAAAGCGATACCGTCTCCCTCCAGGAAGGGGGCGAGGCCGAGGATGTCCTGCGCGCTCGCGCCGCGCCCGTGGAGCATGATCACGGCGGTGTGAGCCTGATCCAGCGGCGCGCCGGCGACCGTTACCGGCTGCCCGGCGTGAATGTTGTCAGGCGCGTTCATACGCCGATCTCCTCAGGCTGCTGCCAGGCCGGGACCGTCAGCGGCGTGAGGCCGGCGGTGATCGCAGCACGGTGCGCTTCCAGCCAGGGCGGGAGCATCAGGCGCGTGCCGAGGGTTTCGAGATCCTCATCCACAGTGAAGCCCGGCCCGGCGGTCGCCAGCTCAACGATGTGGCCATCGGGGTCGCGGGTGTAGATGCTCTTGAAGTAGACGCGCTCCACCACCGGCGTGACCTGCAGCCCGGCCGCCACGAGCTTCTCCCGCCAGGCGAGCTGCGTGTCTTCATCCGGCACGGCCAGGGCCAGGTGATGCGTCTGGCCGCGACCCATGGTCACCGGGCGGTCATGCGGGCGCTCGAAGGTCGTGATCAGCGTGCCGGGTCGGCCGCCATCCACGCCCCAGTACCAGTGGGCGGAGGTCGGGTCGTCAAAGTTTGAGGTCATCTTTACGCGCTGCATCCCGAGCAGCCCGCCGTAGAAGGCGTCGGTGCGCTCGATGTCCGCGCCGATGGTGCTGACGTGGTGCATGCCGTGCATGAGGGCCATGTCCGCAGTGACGAACGGCACCGGCTCCGGCCAGGTGGTGGCAGCGATGCGCGCTTCATCCCGGTTGCGGATGGTCATCTCAGCCGGCGGGTCGCGGTGCGCGCGGCCCAGCGCGGCGAGATCCTCATCGACGGTCATGCCTGGCCCGGCGGTGGCGATCTCAATGATCGCGCCGTCAGGATCGCGGAAGTAGAGCGACGTGAAGTAGTGGCGATCCAGCGGCCCGTTGACGCGCAGGCCATGATCGACCAGACGCCGCTTCCACTTAAGCAGGCCGTTGTAGTCGGCGACGGTCAGCGCGAAGTGATGGGTGCCGCCCAGGCCGGGCTTCCCCTGCGGCGTGTTCGGCCACTCAAAGAAGGTGATGGCCGAGCCGGGCGTGCCGGCTGCGTCGCCGAAGTACAGGTGGTAGGTATCCGGCGCGTCAAAGTTGACGGTCTGCTTGATCAGGCGCAGGCCCAGCACGCCGGTGTAAAAGTCGACGGTGCGCTGCGCGTTTCCGGAAACGAGGGTGAGGTGATGCAGCCCCTGGATGGTCATAGTGTCCTGCTTTCTGTGGCTGCGTCTGCGCGGTGCTACCGCAGTCGCAAGAACGTTATGAATCTAATCATACCAAATTGGTATAAAAATTGGATTGGAGGAATCTTAGAAGTCTCTTGGTTTTTGAGGTAGGGCGGTT
>CAZGYW010000547.1:0-2675 GCA_964530495.1 uncultured Anaerolineae bacterium | reverse complement strand
GCCCGCAGTCCGTGTGCCGCGGGGTGGATCTGGCCGGCGAGCGCACGCTGGGCACGGCCCTGATCACGGGCTTCGAGCCGGTGCTGCTGCCGCGCCTGAACGCGGACGGCACGACGCAGCTCGCCCCGCACAACCTGGTTACCTCCTGGTACTGGGTGTACGGGGAGCCGGCCAGCCCGGTCGCCTACCGCGACCTGGCCGCGGCCTGGCTGGAGGGCGACGGTTACGCCGCCGAAGTGATGGCTGCCTTTGACTTCAACGGCAATGCCCAGCTTGACAGCACGGAGCTGATCCTGGACAGCGCGGAGAAAGAGGCGCTGATCGCCCGCCGCCTGCGCGCCCTGGGCCTGGATAACCCGCGCATCATGAGCGACGTGCGGCCTTACGCGATCAGCCACAACGTCACCCACGGCGAGTGGGCCACTAAAGAGTGCACGGCCTGCCACAATGTCGAGTCGCGCCTGAACAACGCGTTCGTCCTGGCCGACCGCATCCCCGGTGACGCGCTGCCGGTGCTGGTCAGCAGCGCCACCACCACCCTCAGCGGCGACATCCAGGTGGACGACGCCGGGCGGCTGCTCTACGCGCCGGATCACAGCACCGAGGTGATCGACCTGTACATCTTCGGGGCGGACAACGTGGTCTGGATCGACGCGCTGGGGGCGATTCTGTTCCTGGGGACGGTGGTGGTGATCACGGGCCACGCCGGGCTGCGTTACCTGGCCGCGCGGCGCCGCACCCCGCACGAGCCGGAACTGCGCCGGGAGTACATGTACTCTGTCTACGAACGGCAGTGGCACTGGCTGCAAACCGCCGCGATCCTGGGCCTGCTCTTCACCGGCCTGATCATCCACCGCCCGCACATCTTCGGGATGTTCAGCTTCCCGTTCGTGGTCCAGGTGCACAACATCCTGGCCGCCATCCTGGTCATCAACGCCTTCCTGGCCGCGTTCTACCACTTTGCCAGCGGCGAGATCCGGCAGTTCCTGCCGCGTCCCTACGGCTTCTTTGACCAGGCTTTCGCCCAGGCCAAATACTACCTGCAGGGCATCTTCAAGGGGGAGGAACACCCCTTCCGCAAGTCTGCCAACCGCAAGATGAACCCGCTCCAGCAGATCACGTACCTGGCCATCCTGAACGTCCTGCTGCCGCTGCAGATCATCACCGGCATCCTGATGTGGGGCGCCCAGACCTGGCCGAACGTGGCACAGGCGCTGGGCGGCCTGCCGCTGCTGGCGCCGTTCCACACTATCGTCGCCTGGCTGTTCGCCACGTTCATCGTCGCGCACGTGTACCTGACCACCACCGTCGGCCGGCGGCCCACCGATGGCATCAAGGCCATGATCGCCGGCTGGGAAGATGTCGAAGCTGAGTCCGTGTCGGCTGAGAAGTAGGAGAGAAAACTCATGACCGCTACCACACCCACCCGGGAGAAACAATCGCTGGCGGCCAGCCTGGCGGCCGTGCTGCGCCGTGAAGCGAAGCCCTACGCTAACCCGTATCTGGGCGGCATCTTGCTGGGGATCGTGCTCTTCCTGGCCTTCCTGCTCACCGGCAACGGCCTGGGGGCCTCCGGCGGCATGAACCGCCTGATCGTCCTGCTGGAAGATATGTTCATCCCGGCTCACGTAGACCGGGTGGCCTACCTGACGGATATGGCCGGCGGCTACAAGAATCCGCTGGATAACTGGGTGGTCTTCACCACCTTCGGCGTGATGTTCGGCGGGGCCATCGCCGGGTTGCTCAACGGGCGCATGAAGCTGGAGACGAACAAGGGGCCGCGCGTCCCGGTGCGGCTGCGCTGGGTGCTGGCCTTCGTTGGCGGCGCGGTGATGGGCTACGGCGCGCGCATGGCGCGCGGCTGCACGTCCGGCCAGGCGCTCTCCGGCGGGGCGGTGCTCTCCGTGGGGAGCTGGCTGTTTATGTTCGCCGTGTTCGGCGGGGCGTACGCCATCGCTTATTTCGTTCGCAAGACCTGGAACTAAAGGAGCCGCACCCATGGAACCCTTCCCGCTGCCACTGGCGAGCACCCTGGGTCACTGGGGCGCCTATGCCGTCTATTTCGTGATCGGCATCGCCTTCGGTTACGTGCTGGAAATCTCCGGCTTTGGCAATTCGCGCGTGCTGGCCGCCCAGTTTTACTTCAAGAACATGACGGTGCTCAAGGTCATGTTCACCGCGATCGTCGTGGCGATGGTCCTGGTTTTTCTGTCCGTGGCCGTCGGGCTGCTGGACTACAACGTGATCTGGGTCAACCCGACCTACCTGTGGCCGGGCATCGTCGGTGGCCTGATCATGGGCGTCGGCTTCATCGTAGGCGGCTTCTGCCCCGGCACGGCGCTGGTGGCTGCCTCCACCCTCAAGATCGATGGCATCTTCTTTACCCTGGGCGGGCTGTTCGGCATGTTCCTGTTCGGGGAGACGGTCGGCTTTTACGAGGACTTCTGGTACTCCTCCTACCTGGGGCGCTTCACCCTGCAGGACCTGTTCGGGGTGGATGCCGGGGTGGTGGTGCTGGGTGTCGTGATCATGGCCCTGGTTGCCTTCTGGTTCGCGGAGCAGGGGGAGCGCATCTTCGGCGGGATGGACCTCCGCCAGGCCCCGAAGTGGCGTTATGGCGCGGCGGGCGCGCTGGTGGCCCTGGCCGCCGTCGTGATGGTCATCGGCCAGCCGAC
>CAZGYW010000546.1:0-2685 GCA_964530495.1 uncultured Anaerolineae bacterium | reverse complement strand
TACACCCTATCCTACACTCTTTCCCTACACGACGCTCTTCCGATCTCACAACACTGTGCTGCGCTTCCAGCGCCTCAACCAGCGCGTCAGTATTGCCCAGCCCGCATACCGCCGGGAAGTACGTGCAGCCGTACTCCGGCACGTCCCCGGCCAGCTTACCCGCCGCCACCATCTCCGTCGCGAAGTCGCGCAGTGCCGCGCGATTGGCCTCCGCTGCCGCCTGGCCGTGTGCCCGGTAACGCGGGAAGTCGTCCGCCACCAGCGTGGCAATGGCCTGATCCAGGCTGGAAACGCTGTTGTCAAAGTTGATGTGCACTTCACGCAGGCGCGCCATCAGGGCTTGCGCGGCCACGATCCAGCCCACGCGCAGGCGGCCCAGCCCGTACGTCTTGGAGAAGCTGCTGATGCTGACGATATTGTCTGCCAGGAGGGCCGCGCTGCGGGCTTGACCGTCGCCATCCGGGGCGAGGTCGTGGAAGACTTCATCCACCACCACGGTGATGCCGTGCGGGGCCGCCAGGGCCGCCACCGCGCGCAGTGTGGCGTCATCCAGCCGGGCGCCGGAGGGGTTGTGCAGGTTGGTCAGCATGATCAGGCGCGTTTGCGGCTGGAACAGCGCCGGGAGGGCAGTGAGATCGGGTTGGAAGGCCGGAGCCGGGCGTGGCCAGAGGCTGATGCTCACGCCGCGCTCGCGCAGCACGTTGGCGAACGGCTGGTAGATCGGGCTTTCCACGATGGC
The DNA here is from genome assembly GCA_964530495.1 of uncultured Anaerolineae bacterium. Classification (GTDB taxonomy): domain Bacteria; phylum Chloroflexota; class Anaerolineae; order Aggregatilineales; family Ch27; genus CAZGYW01. The sequence continues at coordinate 1,946 of CAZGYW010000546.1, read as the reverse complement.
ATGTTCGCCCGGCCGGGTGAGGGCCAGCGCCGCCATCACGAACGCCATTGACGCGCCGCTGGTGACAAGGATGGCTTTACTCTCCGGGACGTGGTAGTGCCGGCGCAGGGACTGGAGCAGCGCCGGGTGGCCCCAGGTCATGGGCGTGTTCAGGCGGGCCAGGAGGCCATCCTGCCCGGCCCGCCGGAGCGTGTCTTCCAGCAGGGCGCGCGGCTCGCGGGTGGCGCTGGCGAAAAGGTTGGCAAGCTCCGGACGGTCATGCAGCACGCCGTCCATGTAGCGCGCCCAGGCAAGGTAATCGGCGATCCGGTCGGTCATGGCGGTTGAGGCTGATCCTTTGTGGTGAGGGGAACAGACGCGCCCGCCATTGTAACGCGGGATGCCTGCCCGGGAGTAGTGCGCTATGATTGGTGGCGATCAGCCTGGACTGTGTGGTAGGAGGAGGATGTGGTGCCGCTCTTTGACTATCCCCTGGAACAATTGCGCGAATACCGGCCTGCCCGCGAGGAGCCGGCCGATTTTGACGCCTTCTGGCAGCGTTCCCTGGCGGAGACGCGCCAGCATCCGCTGGACGCCCGCTTCGAGCCGGTGGCGGCGGATGCGCTCAAGCTGGTGGAGGCGTATGACGTGACCTTCGCCGGGTATGCGGGCCAGCCGATCAAGGGCTGGTTCCTGCTGCCGCGCGCGCGGCAGGGTGCGCTGCCCTGTGTTGTCCAGTACATTGGCTACGGCGGCGGGCGCGGCTTCCCGCTGGACTGGCTGCTGTGGCCGGTGGCAGGCTATGCCACCCTGGTGATGGACACCCGCGGGCAGGGCAGCACCTGGCGCCAGGGCGACACCCCCGATCTGCCGGCGGAAGGGGCCAACCCCGCCCATCCCGGTTTCATGACCCAGGGCGTGCTGCAGCCGGAGACGTACTACTACCGGCGCGTCTTCCTGGACGCGGTGCGGGCTGTGGAAGCGGCGCGGACGCATCCCGCCGTGGATGCCGGCCGGATCGTTCTCACCGGCGGGAGCCAGGGCGGCGGGATCACGCTGGCGGTGGCCGGACTGCTGGCGGGCCAGGTGGCGGCGGCCATGCCGGAAGTGCCGTTCCTGTGCCACTACCGGCGCGCGACGGAGTTGATCAACACCGATCCCTATGCCGAGATCACCCGCTACTGCAAGGTGCATCGCGACAAGGTGGATACCGTCTTCGCTACCCTGTCCTATTTTGACGGGCTAAACTTCGCTGCGCGGGCCACTGCCCCGGCCCTGTTCTCCGTCGGCCTGATGGATGACATCTGCCCGCCGTCGACTGTGTTCGCCGCCTACAATCACTACGCCGGGCCGAAGGACATCCGCGTCTGGCGCTACAACAACCACGAGGGTGGCGGCACCTACCAGCAGGTCGAGCAGATCGCGTTCCTGGCCGGGCTGTGGGGGTAAGAACGCCATCCGCGACACTGATGACCATCCGGAGCAGTCAATGCTGACTGCTCCGGCGCCTGTGTGACTGCTCAGATTGGAGGCCGTTGTGTACCATGACATCCGCCTGACGGAGCGTAAAGCCGCCAGCCGTCTTAAGCTGATTGCGCCGCTGGTTTACCGCGCCCGGGCCGCGCTGCCATCCTTCCGCTACGTGGCGCTGGACGGGCCGCTGGGCGAGCCGCCGGTTGATCCCGGCTTCGATGACTCCGGTTGGGAGATGCTGGTGCCGGAAGGGCAGTGGGGTGCATGGCTGCAGGACTTCGCGCTGCGGACGGCGTTCACCGTCCCGGCGGCGTGGCCCGCGGATGCCCCGGTGGCGCTGCACCTGCCGCTGGGGACGGTCGGCACCTTCAGCCACCCGGAGGCGCTGGCCTACATCGACGGTGAGGCGTATGCCGCCGTCGACCGCCACCACCAGGAGATCCTGCTCCCACCGGCCTGGCGCGATGGCCAGGCCCACCCCCTGGCGCTGCACG
>CAZGYW010000545.1:0-2685 GCA_964530495.1 uncultured Anaerolineae bacterium | reverse complement strand
CAGACATGATCACCGTGTCGCCGGCCTGGACGTCAAGCTGGCGGTGGCGGCCCTGAAGCGTGCCCGGCTGAACAGCCGGTACCACGCACTCCAGTCCTCCTCCGTCAGCCCGAGGGCCATCAGCAACTGGGTTACGGTATGCCGCGAGACCGCCAGTAGTTCACCCAGCAGCAAGGTCCTGACCCGCTCATAGACCCGTTGTTGGCTGAAGAGCGGGCGATGGGCGGCCACCAGCGCCTGCAGGTTCTTGAGGAGTTCGGGGTTCTGTGCGATAGTAGACATGGGATGGCCTTTCGGTGAGTTTTCGTGGGCAAACTAAAACTAAACCGAATGCCATCCTTTTGGCAAGAAAGGCCAGAGTCCAGGCGCGGCTCGCGAGCCGCCCGTCAGGGCACGATGCGCGCTCAATTGTGGCTGCAAACGCCGGCCAGCGGGAAGGTCACCCTGCGCGATTCCGGTCGGCCTGCTGCCGAATTGAGTTGCTGCAATAGTGAAGATACGTCTGTTTCAGCCAGCCATCACGAAAGCGAAACGCCGCCATGCCCGCCAACCGCCGCAACATCACCATTCTCTTCTTCACCCTGATCATCGTCATGATGGGCTTCGGGATGGCGATCCCGGTGCTGCCCTTTTACGTGGACAGCTTCGGGGCCAGCGCCAGCCAGCTTGGCCTGCTGATGTCGCTCTACGGGGTAATGCAGTTCATCTTCGCGCCGGTGTGGGGCGGCCTCTCCGACCGCTACGGGCGCAAGCCCCTGATCCTGCTCGGTGTGCTGGGCAACGCGATCTCGCAGCTCATGTTCGGGTTGGCCACCAGCCTGTGGATGCTCTACGCAGCCCGCGCGCTGGCGGGCATCCTGTCCGCCGCCACGCTGCCTACCGCCATGGCCTACATCAGCGACAGCACCACCGCGGAAAAACGCAGCAGCGGCATGGGCATGATCGGCGCGGCGATGGGCATTGGCATGGTGCTGGGGCCGGGGCTGGGCGGACTCCTCAGCACGGACAGCCTGGCCCTGCCGTTCCTGATCGCGGCCGGACTTTCCACCGTCGCGCTTGTCCTGATCGTCGCGCTGCTGCCCGAATCGCTGCCGGAGGAGCGCCGCCACGCGGAGGCGGCGTTCAAAGGCCCGCAGTTCGGCCAGTTGTGGCACGCGCTGTTCGGCCCGATTGGCCTGCTGCTGGTCATGGCCTTCACCATCACCTTCGGGCTGACGAATTTTGAGGCGGTGTTCGGCCTGTTCGCCAAGGAGCGCTTCGGCTACGGATCGGCGCAGGTGGGCGGCATCCTGATGTTCATCGGGGTGGTGTCCGCCGCGATGCAGATGGGCATGACCGGCCCGCTGACCCGCCGCTTTGGGGAGGTGGGCACGCTGCGCCTGGCGCTGGGCGTGACCGTGATCGGCTTCGGGCTGATGCTCCTGGCCCAGAACCTGGCCGGGATTTTGATCACGGTGCTGATCTTTGTGGGGGGCAACGCGCTGCTCAACCCGGTCACCTCCGCGCTGATCTCGCGCCGGGCGACCATGCCGCAGGGCGCGGCGATGGGCCTCAACAATTCGTACCAGAGCCTGGGGCGCATCATCGGACCGACCTGGGCGGGCCTGCTGTTCGATGCCAACATCACCCTGCCCTACCTCAGCGGGGCGCTGATCACGGCCGTGGCCCTGGGCATAAGCCTGATCTGGCTGAAGGCCAGCGTACCGGCAGCGGAGCAATCGCCCGCGCCCGCAGGCGAGGCGTCATCCACCGCGCGCTGAGCGCCCCCGGGGGCTAACCCGGGCAGTCTGTATGGGCCGTTCGCCCACCCGGATGCGATCTGCTGCCCGGCCTGAGTGTAAACAGGCGGCGGGCAGCCGCCTACCCCCCGTCCCGCGCGCCGTCCTTCACCCGGCGGGCCAGCATCAGGATGTCGTGGGCGCTCTGGCGCGCGGAGTCCGTCTGCGCGCCGAGCATCTCCGCCAGTTCCTCCACGCGGGCCTTGTCATCCAGCACGGCGATGCGGGTGACCGTGCGCCCGTTGGTCTCACCCTTGCTCACCCGGAAGTGCGTATCCGCGAACCCGGCCAACTGCGCCAGGTGGGTCACCACCAGCACCTGGTGGGATGCGGCCAGCCCCCACAGCTTCTGCCCGACGACCGATCCGATCCGGCCGCCGATGCCCTGGTCGATCTCGTCGAAGATCAGCGTTGGGGTGTGATCCACACGGCCCAGCACGCCCTTGAGGGCCAGCATGATCCGCGCCGTTTCGCCGCCGCTGGCCACCCTGTGCAGCGGGCGGACCGGCTCGCCGGGGTTGGCGGAGAGCAGGAATTCCACCGTGTCAATGCCGGTCGCGTCGAAGGTGAAGCGCTCCCCCCCGACGAACGCGCCGTTCTCCGGGTCGGGCTGGCGGCTCAGGCTGACCTCGAAGGCCGCGCCTTCCATACGCAGGTCCTGCAGCTCGTGGATGATGTTCTGCGCCAGGGTGTCGCCCGCCTTGCGCCGCGCGCGGGAGAGTTTCTCGGCCAGCTCGCCGATGCTGCGCAGCAGCTCAGTCTCCTGCCCGCGCAGCTCCTCCAGGCGTTCGGCGCTGTGCTCGATCGAATCCAGCTCGGCCTCGGCCCGCGCGGCGAAATCCAGGGCGGCCGCGATCGTGCCGCCGTACTTGCGCTTCAGCCGGTTGATCGCTTCCAGCCGTTCCTC
>CAZGYW010000544.1:0-2688 GCA_964530495.1 uncultured Anaerolineae bacterium | reverse complement strand
GCCGTAAGCGTGGGTGCCGCAGGCGTCGTGGAATTGGAAGTCAGCGTCGTCAAAGGTCAGCGCCAGCCCCAGCAGGGCGGCGGTCTCCGCGGCCACGCGGCGCACGGTTCCGGCCACGTCGGGAATGGCGAAGTTGTTCATGCCAATCACCTCAACCGGCAGGCCCAGAGCCTTCACGCCCACCAGTACCCCGGCATGCGTCCCGCCGGAGCCGGCCACGAGCACGATCCGGTCCAGGCGCTCGCCCTGCGCCGCAAGCTGTTCAGCCAGCTCCTCCACCGCCGCCACGTAGCCCGCCGCGCCGGTCGCCACCGAGCCGCCGGTCGGGATCACATACGGTGTGCCGCCACCTGCCGTCACTTCGGCGGCGACCGCGGCCAGCACCTCCTCGCGCGGGGTGCCCGCCGTCCAGCGCACCTCCGCGCCGAGCAGATCGTCCAGGAGCAGGTTGCCGTCCCACGCGGCGCGCGGCAGCGGCTCCCCGGAGAGCACCACGATGCAGCGCAGGCCGTAGCGGGCGGCGGCCGCGGCGGTCTGGCGGCAGTGGTTGGACTGCGCGCCGCCGGGGGTGATCACGGTATCCGCGCCGCGGGCCAGCGCCTCCCCGATCAGGAATTCGAGCTTGCGGGTTTTGTTGCCGCCGGTGGCCAGCCCGGTCTGGTCGTCGCGCTTGATCAGCAGGCGGGGCGCGTCCGGCAGGGCCGCCATCAGGCGCGGGAGGTCATGCAGCGGCGTGGGCAGGAAGGCCAGCGGCACGCGGGGCAGGTGGGCGGTCAGGACGGAAGCGGGCATCGGGCGATTCTCCTGGCGGGGGTGGCGAGTGGACCTGAGTATAACAGGTGCGCGGCCCTGTACGGAATGGAAGCTGGTGGCCTGATCCGGCTCCTGGTTGCCGGGGATTGCACGGCGCGAGCGCCCTTCCGGCGTGCGCTCAGATCCATCTCTGGAGGAACCGGGCGGCTCGCGAGCCGCCCGTACAACTCCTCCGATTATCTGACTGCCGTGTGGAGCACCCTCGACTTCCTGACTGCCCCACTGTGCCAGACAGCAGGCACGGGGTCAGCCTTCCAGCGCGGCGATGGCCCTGAACTCGTCCTTTAGCGCCGGGTAAAGGGCGCGGTAGCGCTCGTAGTAAGCCGGGTAGATGGCGGCCTGATCGCCGGGCGCGGTGCTGCCCGTGACCTGGATCGCCGCGTCGCAGGCGGCGGGCACATCCGGGAAGAATCCGGCGCCCACGGCGGCCAGCAGGGCCGCGCCGTAGGCCGCGCCCTCCGTGGTGTTGACGGTCACCAGCTCGGCGCCCAGCACGTCCGCCATGATCTGGCGCCACAGGGGACTCTTCGCCCCGCCACCGGAAACGCGCACCTGCCGGATTTCACCCAGCCCGGCCCCCTGGATCAGGCTGAAGCTGTCCTTGATACCGAAGGCCACGCCTTCCAGCACGGCGCGGGTCAGGTGGGCGCGGGTGTGGCGGACGGTCAGGCCGATCCAGCCGCCGCGCGCCAGCGGGTCGGGGTGCGGGGTGCGCTCGCCGGTCAGGTAGGGCAGGAAGAACAGCCCTTCGCTGCCGGGCTTGACCGCTGCCGCTTCACTCACCAGCGTGTCGAAGTCAAGATCCGGGGCCAGCGTGTCACGATGCCACTGCAGGCTGCCCGCCGCGCTGAGCATCACGCCCATGAAGTGCCAGCGCCCCGGCACGGCGTGGCAGAAGGCATGCAGGCGGCCCTCCGGCTCGATCAGCGGGGCCTCGGTGGTGGCGAAAACCACGCCCGACGTGCCCAGCACCAGCCCGACGATGCCGGGCTGTACCGCGCCGACGCCGACCGCGCCCGCGGCCTGATCGCCTCCGCCACCGACCACGGGCGTCCCGGCGCGCAGGCCGGTTTCGGCGGCGGCAGCGGCGCTCACCTCCCCGGTGATCTCCGGGCCTTCAAAGGTGGGCGGCAGCCATCCGGCGGGGATGCCCAGCGCGGCCAGCATTTCCGGCGACCAGGTGCGGGTCTTAAGGTCGAACAGGATCGTGCCCGCGCCGCCCGCCCGGTCGGAGGCATAGGCCCCGGTCAGCCGGTAGCGGATGTAGTCCTTGGGGAGCAGGATGTGCCGGCAGCGGGCGTAAACTTCCGGCTCGTGCTGCTGCACCCACAGGATTTTGGGCGCGGTGAAGCCGGTCAGGGCGTCATTGCCCGTGATCTCGATCAGGCGCTGTTTGCCCAGCCGGGCGCGGATTTCGTCACACTGCGCGCCGGTGCGCTGGTCGTTCCACAGGATGGCGGGCCGCAGCACGTTTCCGCCCTCGTCCAGCATGACCAGCCCGTGCATCTGCCCGGTGAGGCCGATGGCGGCGATCTGGTCCCCGGTCACGCCGGCTTTGGCCAGCGCGGCGCGGATGCTGGCGGTCATGCCCGCCCACCAGTCGTGCGGGTGCTGCTCCGACCACAGCGGGCGCGGCGTGGAAAGTTCCAGCGGCGTGGAGGCGCTGGCCAGCACGCCGCCCTGCGCGTCGATCACCAGCGCCTTCGCCCCGGTCGTGGAAACGTCCAGCCCGAGTAAGAGTGTCCGGTCAGTCATGGTGGGTATCCTTCTCCCTGGCGCGCTCAGGCACTAGCGCACGCCCAGCAGCAGCTCGATGGTCAACTGGTCCAACTGCTCGTAGGGCAGGGCGCGCTTGCCGAGCGCCACACGGTCAAA
>CAZGYW010000543.1:0-2694 GCA_964530495.1 uncultured Anaerolineae bacterium | reverse complement strand
AAGTACCACCATGCGACCGCATTCGTATATTGCCCTCTAATGTCACTCCCTGACTCTGAAATTCTCCATAAAAGAATCTCATCGTTGCTGGAACCCGTTTCTATTATGTGCTGCAAGTCAGGCGTCAGAACAAGGGTGAAATTCGGCGAAAAGAGGAATAAATCTGAAGTGTGAGACCCGCTATGCAAAGGCCCGACATACCACTTGGCAATCAGGTCGATATCCCATGAGAAGAATTGGTTTATGGCTGTGAATGGAGAAAAAGCTTTCCGCTCAATTTGGAGGGTATAGAATACGATGTTTTTCCCGGTTGTTTGAGAGAGCACAAGAGTGGAATCATCAGACCAGCCCCATAGGTACCAGTCGCTCCCCTTCAACTCTCCTAACGAGTATAGGAAGACGACAGAGCCTTCAGAGTCATAGACAACAACATCGTCTTCACTGCGTACGCTCAGTCTGTCCCCAAGTGGGGACAAATATATCTCTTTGGGCGTTATGTCACCGCTAGCAAATTCGTTGATATCTCCTTCAGAATCAGAATATGCAATGACTAACTCATTTGAAGCCAGGTCAAAATATGTGAGTAGTAGTTTTCCGCTGTTGTTTCCATCCTGCGAGAACATACCGGATTGAGGGGACAGAGATACCATTGTAATCAAAATGCAAAACAGTTTTTTCATTGGCGGCGATCTCCTCAGAATCAAGTAACCGGACCACCTGGGTTTTTGCCCTACATCAGCACCGCGTGGCCGGCCGCCTGCCAGCGCCGGATGGCGTGGCGGAAGAAGTGGGCATGGGCGGGGTGGGTGATATCGACCAGGAGTCTCACGCTGTTCCTCGGTGGTGCGGGGGCGCGTTGTTACGCTCCCAGAAACTCAACCATGTGGCGTTTGAACGCCTTGTGGTCAAACGTGTAGGGAATGAGGGCTGCATAGCACTGCCGCGTGGATAGTGCGGTCGACAGGACAGCCTTCCAGGAGTGCAGGATATCTTCTGCGCGGAGTTGCGGCGGCTGGCCGATCAGCCTGGAGTTGTATTCATGCCATCTCAGGTGCGCGAGCAGGTCGCTCATTTCGGCCTGGATGACATCCATACTGAGCGCGGTGGCATCATCCGGTGAGATGGCATTGATGGCGATTTCTTTTCCGCTGCCTCTGGCGAGGATGACATAGCGCTGCAGCGGGCCGCCCTGCAGGCTGTAAGTGGCGTACAACTCGCGGGGAGAGAGCCGCCGCCGGACCTTGTTAGGACCCAGCAGCATGTGCAGAGTCCAGTGCAGTCGCTCCGCAATGGGCCGCCCGGAGAGCAGCTTCTCCTTCAGCCGGGCGTCTCCGACAACGTTGTAGCCGTAGATCTTCGGAAAGCTCAGATTGGGCCAGACATGGCCTGTTTCGCTCACAAAACTGAAATCGTCCGCCACAAAGGCATACCCCTGGTTCAGGCACAATTCAAGCTCCAGGGAAGTCTTGCCGACCCCGCCTGTGCCACCGATCAGCGTGACCTGGCCCGTGGGGGATTGAAATGCCGAGGCATGCACCGGCGCAATGCCGGGGAGTAAGGCCAGCGCCGGCTGCAGGCATTTTTCGTGGAAGGCCTGGCCAATCTGTTCCTGTTCCGAAAGGTACTGCATGCTGGCCCACCGGTAGAGCCACTGGTAACCCGGCGGGCGATTCGGCGGAAGGGAGAACGCCGCATGGGTGAGCTTTCCGCCCTCCAGAACGAAGCGGGTATGGCCGATTTTGTGCTGGCTGGTGAACCCATCGCTGAATTCCAGGTGAGTCGCAGGGTTGCGCACCAGCGGGACATCTTCCCCCAATGGCGCGACCAGCATGGTCAGCGCCGGGTCGCTGGCCGATGTGGAGCCTGGATACACGGCAAGCTCACGCTCCAGCAGCCTGGTCCAGGGTGACGCCTCGAATTCGATCCGAACCGGAAGGCCCGCGATTTCGTAAGTCCGGGAAGTTGTGGGCTGGTCGGATGCTGGGCGAGGAACCATTGGGCACACCAGGCGTTGAGCGAACATTACAAAAACGGACCAAGTGCTGATAGTATACTGCCCTGTAACCGGGATCAGAAAGGATTCCTCGCCCGAATGGCGTTTCGGATCAAAAAGGCGCTCGAAACATACCGCACGAGTGTGTTGTTGAAATCAGGGTCCTGGTATATCGCAGGCACCCTGGTTCAAAAACTGCTCGTGCTCGCCGTCATCCCGGTATTCACGCGCCTGCTGACGACGGATGAATACGGGACGGTGTTCATCTACCTGACGTGGCAGAACATCTTCGCGGTCAGTATTACGCTCAACCTGTTCTGGTCCGTTCGAACGGCCTGGTTTGATTTTGACGCTTCGGAGTTTCAGCGTTTCCTTTCATCGGTTTCTTCGCTGGGAATCGGCACGGCGCTTGTCGCCATTGCCCTGCTGGCGCTGCTGCCGGATCAGCTGTTCCGGTCGGTCTTCACGCTGGATAAATCCCTGGTGCTCTTTGCGGCGGCGGGCGGCATGGCGATGCTCCCGTTCAGCATGCAGATCGAGGCCTGGCGCATTCAGAACAGATACATGCCGCTGACGATCACCAACCTGGCATTTGAGATTGGCAAAGTCCTCCTGTCGCTGGGGTTGATTGTGTGGCTGCCGGCCGCCGCCGGCGTTGACCGCGGGACCGCGCGCATCATTGGCATTGGTGTGGGGACGCT
>CAZGYW010000542.1:0-2702 GCA_964530495.1 uncultured Anaerolineae bacterium | reverse complement strand
GCTTATGGAAAGTCCAATTCAAAACGGATTGAACGGATACAGCGGATTCTGACAGATTTGGAAATATTTGAAGGAATCAGCGAAAATCAGTTTACTCCGTCCTATCCGTTTTGAATTGGAACCTGCACTACCGCCCACCCTCGACCCGAATCAAAAGCGGCCCCCCTGCGCGCAGGAGGGCCGCCCCTCAACACTCCGTTAGCCCGTGACCGGGACGCTGGTCAGCGGCTTATCCCCCACCAGGGTGATGTAGCTGGCCGCCACCCAGCCTTCCAGCCCGCTATCCTTGCGAATCTGGAGCCAGGCACTGTCCGGCGTGCGGCCGATTACCAGCGCGCGCTCGCCCGTGTTCAGGGCATCCAGCCGCGGCGAATCGGTCGTCGGGTGGCGCCGGATGCGCAGGCTGGCGTTGGACTGGGCGTAGAGCAGGCCGCTGCTGGTGCCCGTCCCGGCGCTGCCCTGGGTGACCGGCAGGCTGTTGGTGTTGCCGCTGAAGGTCAGGTAGGCGCCGCTTACCCAGCCACTGAAGCCCGCCCCGCTGATCTGGAACCAGGACCCCGCCTCATTGCGGCCGATCACGCTGTAAACCTCACCGCTGCGCACCTGGGTCAGGACCGAATAGCTCACCCCCGGCCCGCTGCGCACGTTCAGCATCCCGGTGTTGACGGTGCCGGTCACGGCTGTCGTGCTCACCGCCGAGCCGGCCCCCTCGCGGACCCAGTACACGTTGATCCGTGCCTGGTCGCCCACTTCGAAGTATTCCACCACGATGGTGTGCGTGCCGGGGGCCAGGTCCACCACGCCCGCGTACTCGCGGTAGGAGGACGCCGTCCAGGCATCAATCACGCGCTGGCCGTCCACGGAAACGCGCACGCCGTCATCCGCCCCGGCCACAAAGCGATAGCGCCCGCCTTCCAGCTCCGGGAAGCCCCACCAGCGCGCGCTGAAGTTGTCCGGGTTGACCACGCCGGGGATCGGCGAGCCGCCGCCCCAGTTGTAGTCAATCGAGCGTTCGAGGCGGCCGCCGGCCTGGGGCGCCTGCAGGTTGGTGTTGTTGTAGTATTCGGCCGCCCACCCGCCGGATGCCGTCTGGGAAGCGGCAGGACGCCAGTCCACAAAAGCGGAGGCCTGGTCGCCGCGCTCGTAGTATTCCACCCGCACCCAGTACGTGCCGGGTCTGAGCGTGATCGAGCCGGTGTGCGTCGTCTGGATCTGGTCGAACCAGGCGTTGATCACCACCTGATCGTTGACGAAAACGCGGATACCGTCATCCGCCGTGGCGTAAAAGGTGTAGGTGCCGCCCGCGAACTGCTGCGGGCCGGTCCAGCGCACAGAGAAGTTATCGGTCGGGATCAGGCCGGGCGCCGGGCTGCCCGACCCCCAGTCAAACGAGATAGCGGCATCCAGGCGGACGAGGTAGGGGTTGCCGCCCAGAAAGACGTTGGTGAAGTATTCCCCCGTCCAGTCCCGGCCGGTATCTGCCCGGGCCACCTCCACCGCCGGCCCCCAGGCGAGCACCGGCAGGGCCAGCGCCAGGGCAACCGTCAGGATCACAAGTCGGCGTATCATGGTCTTCACTCCTTCACGACTCTTCCCGAAACGACTCATGGCAGTTTCGCTGTCTCTATTATGACACAATTGGCGCTTTGTTACTTTACGCTCGCCTGACGCTTAACCGACTCATTATCAGCGCCCCGGTATAAGCGGCGGGGCGACCGCCCTGTCTGCTGGCGATCGCCCCGCGTTTCCCCTCTTGCTGCGCCCCGCGGGTTACCGCGCGGCGGCGATGTTCAGGACCTGCCCGGTGTAGATCACGCGGCTGTTGGCGATGCCGTTGACGGAGGCCAGGCGGGCCAGGTTCACCCCGAAGTGCAGGGCGATCCGGAACAGGTTATCCCCACGCTGCACGGTGTAGCTGGCGGCGGTGACCGGTGCGCTGTCCACCGGGAAGGTCGGCGCTGGCGGTGGGACGGTAGGCCGCGCGGCGGCGATGTTCAGGACCTGCCCCGCGTACAGGCGGTTGTAGTCCGTGATGCCGTTGACCGCAGCCAGCGTGTACAGGTTCACGCCGAAGTGCCGGGCGATGCGGGACAGGATGTCCCCGCGCTGGACGGTGTAGGCGTTCGCGCCGGTCGGGGCGCCGTCTACCGGGTAGGAGGCCGGCGGCGGGACGGTGCCGCGCGCGGCGGCGATGTTCAGGACCTGCCCGCTGTAGACGCGGTTCAGATCGTAGATGCCGTTGACGGCGGCCAGCGTGTACAGGTTCACGCCGAAGTACCAGGCGATGCGGGAGAGCGTGTCTCCGCGCTGGACGATGTAGGTGCTCGCGTCGGTGGGCGTCTGGCCCAGCGGCGTGCCGGCCGCGAAGGCGGGACCCGCCGCCACGGTGAGCAGTGCGATAACCGTCAGGATGACAATAAAGTGCCGTTTCATGGTGTTTCTCCCCTCTAACTTTCGGTTCTGCATGAGGGACGAGACTCCGGCGCGGAAGGTTCCAGCCTGGCGGCGCGCGCCGGCCGAGCGTAGGGTAAGCGTAGGGAATGCGACTGAATTGGGGGATTTAGCTCGTCAGCCGACCTTCTGGGCTAGCACACCGAGCCAGGGCTGGCCCGGCGTGTAGAGCGCGCCGGTCAAGTCACCGCTGACGGCGCACACGGCGAAGCCCGCCGCTTTCAGGACGGGCACGATCGTTTCCGGCGTGT
>CAZGYW010000541.1:0-2712 GCA_964530495.1 uncultured Anaerolineae bacterium | reverse complement strand
TTGGCCGCGCAGACCGCCCGGTACAAGCGCGCGCTGCGGCGCTCGGTGCGTTCCTGCGTGGCGAAGTCCACCCCGTACAGCCCAAAGCGATAGCGCGGGTCGTAGCCCTCCGCCCACTCGAAGTTATCCACCAGGCTCCAGAAAAAGAAGCCCTTGACCGGGATGGAGTGCATGCACGCCTTCCAGACGCTGGCCAGCGTGCGCGCCAGGTAGCCGGGGCGCAGGCTGTCATCGGCGTCCGGCACGCCCATCTCCGTGATGTAGACCGGGCGGCGCACCTGCTTATAGAGGTGGCGGATGCGGATAAACGCTTCCTCCGGGGCCAGCTCGCCCCAGCCCTCCGGCCCCTGCGGGCGGCCGTCGGGAGCGTGCAGGCTGATCGCGCCCAGCAATCCGCCCGAACCGGGCTGGACATAAACATGCTGGCGGGTGTAATACTGCAGCCCGATCCAGTCCAGGGTGTCCCGTGCCTCGGGGATGTGCACGGCCTTGCCCGGCATCTCCAGCTTCTTGCCACGGAAGGGGCCGAAGATCGCCTCATTGAAGTAGTGGTTCAGCAGCCGCGCCCCGACCTGGCCGCTGACCGGCGTCCCGGCGGCGAAACTGACCTGATGCTTGGCGAACCCGATTTTCGCTTCAGGCCGGATGGCCTTGATAGCCCGGTAGGCGGCGGCATGGCCGCGCACCAGCTGGGCCGTCACCGCCATAGTTTCGTCCAGGCTGCGGTGGCCGGGCGGCCACTTGCCATCCAGGTAGCCCGTGACGGCGTAGACCAGCGGCTCGTTGATTGTGCAGTACAGCGTCACCCGGTCGCCGAGCGCCTCCGCGACGCGGGCGGCGTAACGCGCGAACAGGCGTGGTGTATCCGGGTAAAGCCACCCGCCGCGCTCCTCCAGCCACAGGGGATTGGTGAAGTGGTGGAGCGTGACCAGCGGCTCCATGCCTCGGGCACGCAGGTCGTCCAGCATGGCGCGGTAGCGATCCAGCGCCGCGGCGTCCCACTTGCCCGGCTCCGGCTCGATCCGGCTCCATTCCACCGAGAGGCGCAGGGCGTTGTTGTGCAGGCTGGCGGCCCGGGCGAAGTCTTCTTCCGCGCGGCCGTCCCACCACCCGCAGGCCGCCCCGCTGCGCTGATCGCCAGAAATCCGGCCCCCGCCCAGGTCCTCCCAGGCCGTCCAGCTATTGCGGTTGCCACCCTCCACCTGGTGGGCGGCGCTGGCCGTGCCCCACAGGAAGCCGGGCGGGAAGTTCATCTCCACATGCAGGTTTGCGGTCATGCGTTCACACTCTCAGGCAGTGCCCCCTGGCGCGGCGTGCGTGTGCCCGGAGTATGCCACACGGTCACGGATTTGGCACCGATGATCCGCAGACCCCATTCGCGGCAGCTTCCCCACAAACAAAAAAGCGGGGCCGTGCTCACGCCCCCGCCTCCCCGATCGTTACCGCAGCGCCCTACACATTGAAGCGGATCGTCAGGATGTCGCCATCCTGCACGATGTAGGTCTTGCCCTCCAGGCGCTGCTTGCCCGCCGCCTTGACCGCCTTCATGTCGCCCAGGGCGTGCAGGTCGGCGTAGGCCGTGACCTCCGCCCGGATGAAGCCGCGCGCCAGGTCGGTGTGGATCGTCCCGGCGGCATCGACGGCGTTCCCGCCGACCGGCATGCTCCAGGCGCGTACCTCGTCCTCCCCCACCGTGAAGAAGGAGTGGATGCCCAGCAGGTCATACGAGAGCCGGATCACGCGGGAGGCGCTCGGTTCCTCGATGCCGTAATCCGCCAGGAACAGGGCGCGATCCTCCGGCTCCAGCCCGGCGATCTCGGCTTCCACCTGGCCCTGCAGGCTGATGGCGGGGGCCGTCGTGCTGCCGCTGACTTCCTCCGGTGGGATAAGCGTCTCCCCGCAGTTGAGGACGATCAGCATCGGCTTGAGCGTCAGCAGCCCGTAGCCGCTGACCAGCTTGATCTCGTCGGCGGTCAGGCCCAGCTCGCGCAGGGGGCGCTCCGCCTCCAGGTGGGCGTGCAGCCGTTCCATCAGCGCGGTTTCCTGCTCCACGTTGCGGCGGACATCCGGCTTCTTGCTCCACTCGTCCTTGAGCCGTTCCTGGCGGCGCTCGACCGCGATCAGGTCCAGCAGCAGAAATTCGCTCTCCAGCAGGCCGATGTCCCGCGCGGGATTGACGCTGCCCTGGGCGTGGGGCACGCTTTCGTCCGTGAAGACGCGCACCACGTGGACAAAGCCGTCCACCTGCTGAAGCTCGTTGCGCAGCGGGCCGCTCAGGCCGCCCTCGCCCATGCCGCTGTCCAGCCCGCCGATGTCCTTGTACGTCACGGTGGCGTAGGTGGTCTTCTTGGGTTTGTAGAGCGCGCTCAGGAAGTCAACGCGGGGGTCCGGCACGGGCACAACCGCCGTGTGGATTTCCATCTGGCCGCTGCCGCCGAAGCCGGTTTTGATCTGCTGGCCGGTCAGCGCGTTGAAGATCGTGGTCTTGCCGCTTTGCGGCAGTCCGATAATGCCCAGGCGCATAGGAGTCCTCTGCCTTTGGTGTCGTGTTGGTTCTGCGAGCGTTCAGGCGGACAGTATACCCCGGTGAGCGGCAAGCGTCTAAGCGGCAAGCGACAGGCAAACGCGGCCACCGCTGATTATCCGTTCCCTGTTTTAGCTGATCAGATCGGAAGAGCGTCGTGTAGGGAAAGAGTGTAGGATAGGGTGTAG
>CAZGYW010000540.1:0-2716 GCA_964530495.1 uncultured Anaerolineae bacterium | reverse complement strand
TCACGAGCCGGTGGTCCGGCTGGAACGCGCTACGGAAGCCCTGATGCAGGATACGTTGACCTGGACCGGGGTGCCGGAGTACACCCACGCCTACTTCGCGGTGGCGCTGCGGGCGGTGGGCCGCCCCTGGGGTGCCGACCCGCAGTCCTGGCAGACCCGGATCCTGCAGGCGAGCTTTGAGTTCGTCCAGGTGCTGGGCGGGCTGCACAATGCGGTGGGTACGCCGGTCTTCAGCCTGCGCCTGCTGAGCCAGCCCGACCCGGCGCTGTCCGGGCGCGGCACGCTGACCATCGCGATCCTGGCCCGCGTGTCGGGGCCGGATGCCGCCGCTGCGCGCCGGCTGGCGCTTGGCCTGTGGCAGGTCATGCGTACCAGCCTGCCGCTGGAAGAAGCGCATGTGTATGACTTTGTGCCGGTGGCCGACGAAGCTGAGCTTGAAAGCCTGCTGACGCCCTTCCCGGTCCACTCGGTGGCCCAGATTGTCCGGCGTGAGCAGGTTATCAACGAGGCTGGCGGGCGCTACGTGGTTTATCCCTTCATCTCCGGCACGCTGGACATGCACAACCTGTGCTCGGCGCTGCTCCGCCAGCGGGAGCCGGTGCTGCTCAGCATCCACCTGCAGCCGACCGAGCTGCTGCCCTGGGAGCGCACCTCTCTGGAGGAGATGATGCTCGGCCAGCGGGTGGTGAGCATGGCGCGCTTCCGGGGGGATGGCGATGATGGCGGCCCGTGGGACCCGGTGGCCCGCTGGTGGGAAGAGGCCGGCCAGGCCGGGACCACCCACGCCAACCGGCTGCTGCTGGATAGCCTCAGTCCACAGGCCTACGTCCTGCAGGTGAACGTGGCCGCCGGGTCACACACCAACGATCTGCTCCCGGAGCAGGTTGCGGCGACGCTGTTCGGCCCTGCCCAGTCGAGTGGCGGGATGCGCTACGGGGGCTACGAGATCATCCGGACGGTCAATGAGCACGACCTGGCGACTGCCCGGCGTAATCTGGAAACCCTCGACGTCGGCGCGTGGGTCTACAGCGCCGCGCCGTCCGGGGCGCCCCGCCTGCGTCACATGGTCGGGGAGTACGAGGCGGCGCTGGCCTTCCGGCTGCCGGTTCCCGACCGGGATGGCGTGCCGGGGCTGCCGGTGATCAAGGCCCGGCCGGTGCCGCCGCCGGTGGGGATGCCCCTGCGCGGCACGACGCTGGGACGCAGCGTGGCCCGCCTCAACGGGCTGCCCGTGCTGATCACCCAGGGCATCGATGACCGCCGCCGCCACACGTACTATGTGGGCAAGACGGGCACCGGCAAGAGCACGCTGATCAAGAACAATGCGCTGCAGGACATCGAAGCCGGGCGGGGCGTGTGCGTGATCGACCCGCATGGCGACCTGATCGAGGACATCCTGCTCCGCATCCCGTCGCACCGCATCAAGGACGTGATCCTGTTCGACCCATCCGATGCGGAACGGCCGATCGGCCTTAACCTGCTGACTGCCCGGGATGAGGCGGAACAGCAGCGCATCGTCAATGAGTTCATCGGGCTGCTGATCCGGCTCTATGATCACTCGGACAGCAACCTGATCGTGGGGCCGCGCTTTCAGCACAACGTGCGTAACGCGATGCTGACGGCAATGTCAATGCCGGGCAGCACCCTGATCGAGGTGGTCCGGGTGTTGACGGATCGGAAGTACATGCGCCAGGTGCTGCCCAACGTGACCGATCCGGTGGTTCGCAGCTACTGGGAACAGCAGATGGCCCAGACGTCGGACTTCCACTGGAGCGAGATTCTGGATTACCTGGTCAGCAAGTTCAGCCGCTTTGTGGGCGACAGCCGGGTGCGCAACATCATCGGCCAGCGCGAGACGACGGTCAACTTCCGTGAGGTGATGGACCGCCAGCAGATCCTGCTGGTCAACCTTTCCAAGGGCAAGATCGGCGAGCAGAGCGCCCACTTCCTGGGCCTGGTGCTGATCCAGTGCCTGTTGATGGCGGCCCTCAGCCGCTCCGATATGCCGGTCGAACAGCGCCCGGATTTCTTCCTGTACGTGGACGAGTTTCAGAACTTCGCCACCGACCTGTTCGGGGTGATGCTCAGCGAGGGGCGCAAGTACGGGATCGCGATCACCATGGCCAACCAGTACCTGACCCAGTTGACCCCGGCAATCCGGGAAGCCGTCTTCGGCAACATCGGGACGCTGGTCAGCTTCCGCCTGGGGGTGCAGGATGCGGCGGCGCTGGTCCCGGAGCTGTACCCGGTCTTCGGTGGGGATGACCTGGTCAACCTGCCGAACCACACCGCCTGCGTGAAGCTCCAGCTTGACGGGACGGCGGCGCGCCCGTTCACGATGGAGACCCTGCCCGATACACGCCCGCCCGATCCGCGCCGCGCGGCGGCGGTGCGCGAGTTCTCGCGCCAGACCTACGGCCGCGATGTGGCGATTGTTTCGAAGGATGTGCTGGCCCGCTACCTGGGCTAAGCGCAGCAGCAACGGGGGCCGGGCTTACCACGCCGGCCCCCATCATTGCGGCGCATCCGGCGCGCTGCCTCTTTTCCCGTCGATCCCGATCGCTACCCGCCCATCACGGCTGCAGGCCGAACACCGCCGGCACATACCCGGCGGCGATCGCGTTGACGATCGAGCGCGGCGTCAGGACGGTTACCTCGCGACTGGCCGGCCGCGCCAGCGGATCGCGATAGCCGCCCGGTGACCATTCCCACAGCC
>CAZGYW010000539.1:0-2718 GCA_964530495.1 uncultured Anaerolineae bacterium | reverse complement strand
GATAATGAGCGGTGACTGGAGTTCAGACGTGTGCTCTTCCGATCTAGGAGTTGGCGGCGGCCGATCTGGAGGCGATCATCGCCGGCCAGCCGCCGGAAGCTCTGCGCGTGCTCGTCAAGGCCTTCAGCCACTTTTTCCAGCTTACGAATATCGCAGAAGATCTGCAGCGCGTGCGCGTCCTGCGCGAGCGGGAGGCCGCCGGCGGCCTGCAGGAGGCGATCCCGGTCGCGGTTCAGGCCCTGCGCGCGGCCGGGCTGGACGCTGCCGGGATGCGCGCCCTGCTGGACCGGCTATGCGTGCGCTTCGTGCTGACGGCGCACCCCTCCGAGGCCAAGCGCAAGGAGGTCCTGATCAAGCTGCGCCACATTTCCGAAGGGCTGGCGGGGCGCGATCGCGCGCCCCTGCTGGCCCGCGAGCAGGCCGCCCTGGAAGCGGCGCTGGCCCGCGGCATCGAGGAATTGTGGCAGACCCGCCTGACCCGCGCCGCGGCTCCCACCGTCCTGGATGAGGTCGATTACGGCCTGTACTTCTTCACCGCGGTGGTGATGGACATGGCCGTCGAGATCATGGACGACCTGCGCGCGGCGCTGGCGGCGGCCTACCCCGGCGCGGAGTGGAACGATCTGCCGCCCGTGCTGCGCTTCGCCTCCTGGATCGGCGGCGACCGGGACGGCAACCCCAACGTCACACCGGAGGTCACGCTCCAGACGCTGGAGGTCCTGCGCGGGGCGGCGCGCCACGCTTACCTGGGGGACATCCACGCCCTGCAGGAGCGCCTCACTCAGTCCGCGGACGAAGCGCCGGTTTCCACCTTTCTGCGCTTTTCCATCGCGCCGGATCGGGCGCTGGCGGCGCGCTTTCCGGAGGAGTTCTACCGCCAGAAGCTGGTCCAGATCGCTGACCGGCTGGCGGCGGATGGGTACCCGACCGGGGCTGACCTGCTGGCCGACCTGCGCCTGCTGCAGGAGAGCCTGCGCCAGAACCGGGGGCGGCACTCGGCGGCGGGCGCGCTGCAGTGCCTGATCGAAAAGGTGCGCCTGTTCGGGCTGACGCTCATGCCGCTGGAGGTCCGCCAGGACGCGCGCCTGCACCGCGCTGCGTTGGCCGCGGTCTTCCGCGCTTACGGCATCAGCCCCGACTACGAGACCCTGCCGGAAGCGGACAAGCAGGCCCTGCTGACCCGCGAGATCGCCAGCACGCGGCCGCTATTCCCCCTGGAGCCGGCTTTCGACTCCGACACCAACCAGGTCATCGCCACCTGGCGCATGATTGCGGCCGCCCGGCGGCGCTACGGGCCGGAAGCGATTGACACCGCGATCGCCAGCTGGTCACAGGCGCCGAGCGACGTGCTGACCATGCTGCTCTTTGCGGAGGAGGTCGGCGTGGGGGATGGTCTGGCCCTGGTGCCGCTGTTCGAGACGCTGAACGACCTGACGACCGCCCCGCTGGTGATGGCCGCCCTGTTCGATAACCCGGCCTACGCCCGCCACCTGGCCGCCCGCGGCGGTCGCCAGCAGATCATGCTCGGCTATTCAGACAGCAACAAGGACGGCGGCTATTTCGCTTCTAACTGGAACCTGTACCGGGCCCAGCGCGACCTGGCGGCCCTGTGCGAACGGCGCGGACTCCTGCTGGAGCTGTTTCACGGGCGCGGGGGGAGCATCGGGCGCGGCGGGGGGCCGACCAACCGCGCCATTCTGGCCCAGCCCCCGGCGGCGATGCGCGGCCCGATGAAGATTACGGAGCAGGGGGAGGTGATCGCCTACCGCTACAGCAATGCCGGGATCGCGCGCCGCCACCTGCACCAGGTGCTGCACGCCGCACTGCTGGCCGCCGGGGGCACTACCACCGTCGAAGTCCAGCCGGCGTGGGTGGCAGCCATGGACCTGCTGGCCGAGCACGGGCAGCACGCTTACCGCGCCCTGGTGTACGAAACGCCCGGCTTCCTGGACTACTGGCGGCAGGCCACGCCCATCAACCAGCTTTCGCGGCTGGCGATTGCCTCCCGCCCGGTCAAGCGGGCGGAGCAGGGCGGGTTTGAGGCGATCCGGGCCATCCCATGGGTCTTCTCCTGGATGCAGAGCCGGGCGATCATCCCCAGCTGGTACGGCATCGGGACGGCGCTCCAGGCGTTCTGCGATGGCTCGCTGCAGTGCGGCGGGCTGCCGCTGCTGCAGGCCATGTACCGCGAGTGGCCATTCTTTGCCGCGCTGATCGATAACGTGGAGCTGGACCTGGCCAAAGCGGATATGGGCATCGCGGCCCGCTATGCCGGCCTGGTAGAGGACGCGGCCCTGCGTGACCGGGTGTTCGGCGCGATCCGGGCCGAACATGACCGTGCCTGCGATCATGTCAACGCGATCATCGGCCAGGATCGGCTGCTGGATCACTCGCCCGTGATCCAGCGCAGCATCGAGCGCCGCAACCCGTACGTGGACCCGCTCAACTTCATCCAGGTGGCGCTGCTGCGCGTCCTGCGCGATCCGGCCCTGGACGCCGCCGGGCGCGCGTTGCGCGAGGATATCGTGCTGGCGACGATCAACGGCATCGCGGCGGGCATGAAAACGACGGGGTAGCGTCCGCCTTTTGTGACGCAGGATTAGTGGTGAACGGCGATGGAAGAACAGCTTAAAGGCACGGTCGAACGGATCACGTTCTACAACCCGGAGAACGGTTATACCGTCCTGCGCGTGCGCCCGGAGCAATTGCGGCTGGTGG
>CAZGYW010000538.1:0-2722 GCA_964530495.1 uncultured Anaerolineae bacterium | reverse complement strand
CAAAGACCTCGTGCCCGGGGATGTGGCGGGCAGCGCCCAGAACGCGGTGATCACCGTTGGCGGATTGGTGCTGAACTCCAATACGTACCAGGTGGAGGTGGGTGACCGCGCCATCCAGCTTACCGCCACTGAGCATCGCCTGCTGCGCTACATGATGGAGCACCAGAACCAGCCGCTCTCTCCCCAGAAGCTGCTGGAAGCGGTGTGGGATTACCCGCCCTACACTGGCGACCCGGATCTTGTTCGCGTGCATGTGCGTAACCTGCGCACCAAGGTGGAACAGGACACGCGCCAGCCGCGTTACATCCAGACGGTACATGGCGTGGGCTACATGATCCCCGGTTAGGGGCACACCAGCGTCTTACCCCGCAAATCAAAAGGAGCACGGTCGGTGCTCCTTTTTTGTAGCATCACAGCATCCCGATTTTACTGAGTTTGGCGGTGAGTTCCAGACGTGTCTCCCGCATGGATTCCTCCAGGTAGGGCAGCGCCAGCCAGCCGTTCATCACGCCAAACAGCGCCCCGGTGACCGTGCGGAACAGCGGAGTCGATTCGCGCATCGCCCACAGGCTGAACGGCGGCTCGCTCAGGATCTGGCTGAAGCCGTCCAGCCCGATTGGTCCCAGCCCGAGGAAGAGGTACAGCAGGATCGGAACCGGACGCAGGCGATTGCGCACCCGCGCGAATAGCAGCGCCAGGAGAAACAGCGCACCGTAAATCGCCACATCGCGCTCGCACAGGGCCACCTTGTAGCCCATCTGCTCGTTCCCAATGAAGGTTCGGGAAAGAATCTGCAGTTCCGGCGTCCACTGGTGGGGATCACCCAGCGCCGAGAAGTGGGCATCCTGGATCACAAATCGCTCGTAGGATGCTGACTCGGCAACGCCGGAATCCAGGCGCGGGTAGGCGGCCTGCTCGCCAAACAGGAACCACGACCGGAAGGCGTACTGGTGGCACATCGGGCTGTAGATGGTGTAGATCAAACGGGCCGGACCGGTCAGGCCCAGGTGCATCAGCGTCGGCGCGGCGAAAGGCAGCCCGACGTACAGGCCGAAAAAGAGTGCCACCAGCCTCAGCCAGTGCTTGCTCACCCATAACACCGTACGCTGCATCCTGATCGCGCGCTGCCGCGCGGCTTCATCCTGTACGCGCATCGTTCACCCGCACTCCATGCTATTCGATACCGGTCGTCTGCGGCACGGGCCAACCGGAGGCCGTCACACCGGGGCTCATCCCATCAGGCGCAGCCCGCGCCATGCGTCCCGGGCCGATGCCTCACCCGCCGGCACAAAGTCCGGCCCTGCTTCCAGGCACGGCCCGAAATCACCCGGACTGAGGTTACCCCGGAACAGCTCGGTCGCGCAGTACTCCAGGTTATAGGAGAAATCGCCGGTGGAGCCCAGCTGGCTGATCGTGGCCAACTGGCCGCTGAGCACCAGCAGGCCGATCAGAATCAAGAGGATGCCGCTGACCAGCTCAATGGTCTTCATGTGGCGCTGCAGGCGGCGCAGCAGGCCCTGCATCTGGTTCATCGCCAGCGCCGTCAGCAGGAACGGTACACCCAGCCCGAGCGAGTACGCGGTCAGTAATGCCCCTGCCTGCCCCAGCGAGCCACCGTTGGCGGCCATGGTGAGCACCGCCCCATACACCGGCCCGATGCACGGCGTCCACCCCGCGGAAAAGACCACGCCCATCAGCGCGGAGCCCCAGTAGCTGGCATCCGTGCGCGGCTGAAGCTGCTGGCGCGTGTCCATGTACAGCGCCGTCTGCAGGCGGGTGAGCTGGCGCGCCCAGAAGTCACCGGGCTTCGTGAAGGCACCCCCCAATACCATCCAGATCAGCAGCGCCGCCGCCCCGATCAGCCCCAGCGTCGGCGTCACCAGCCCCCAGGCCAGCACGCCGGCCAGTGCCAGTTGAACAGCCAGCGTGATCCAGTAGCCAGCTCCGCTGTTCATCGCCTCCCGGCGGCTGATTACCCGGGTCATGAAGCGCGGCAGGATGCCCATCACATGCAGGCCGAACAGGATGATGATCATCCCGCCCAGCCGCGCCAGGATTTCCTGCACATTCACGATTGAGCCGCGCAGCGCCATCGACCCCGCGGTGGCAAGCAGCCCGAAGGTCACAAATACGAAGGTGAACCCCAGGACGAAGAACAGCCCGTGGATCACAGTGTCGAACCGGTCGCGCCGCGCGACCACCGTGCCGCCGCCTGCCGTGGCGGCGACTCGCGTCGTAACCTGCCCGCCCATGTAGCCGACGTAAGCCGGCACCAGCGGCAGCACGCAGGGGGAGACAAATGACACCAGCCCCGCGATAAAAGCCAGACCCAGCGTTATATCCACCATTCACAGACTCCTGCTGCCTCGAAAATTCGTTTCCGTACCCTTAGACGCGCCCTAACCGGGACGGGTTACGTGCGCATCCGCTGCTCACCGCCGGGGGCCGATCAAACGACCACGATTGCGGCTACCTCCGCGACATGCGCGTACAACCAGCGCGCCGCGGGAGGATCCACCGCCCAGCCGGGATCGCGGCCCGGCCCGCCCTGGTCATGATGCCAGTGCGCGGCATACAGCAGCCCGCCCTCCCAGGCCAGCAGCCATCCAGCGCCGAGGTACCCGCCAACCGTGCCACTCACCGCGCGCCCGGCCAGCGTCCGCGCGCCCGGCTTCGCTTCCGGGGGCACCGCGGCTGGAAAGACCGCGCGCACGCGGCTCGC
>CAZGYW010000537.1:0-2728 GCA_964530495.1 uncultured Anaerolineae bacterium | reverse complement strand
TTTGATTTCGCCACCTACCGGCTGGGGCACCTGATGAATGCGCTGGCCACGCAGAATGACACGGTTCTGGTCACGCGCGACTTTCTTGAGTCGACATCCCTGCAGGAAGGCGATCTGATCCGGCTCGCGGTCGATTCAGCCAGCGGCACCATCCCGCTGACGCTGCGCATCGTCGGTACCTTCAACTACTTTCCCAGGTGGTTCGCTGACCAGCATGGCCCGCTGTTTATCGGCAATCTCGATTACCTGTTCGAGCAGGCGGGGGTGGATCTGTCTCACCGGGTTCTGGCCCGCACAGACGAGGCGTTTGATCGGGCCGCATTTGCCGCGGCCATCTATGAGCGCGGCGGCAGTGTCTTCCTCAACGAGCCGCTGCCGCGGATTGAGCGTGTCCAGGCTCAGCCGGAACGCCAGGGGTTGTTCGGCATCCTGTCGATCGGGTTCATCGCGTCATCCGTGGTGACGGTGGTGGGCTTCTTCCTGTACACCTTCTTCGCCTATCAGCGGCGCATCACGGAGCTGGGCATCCTGCGCGCGGTGGGCCTTGCCAAAAACGCGATGATGGCTTCGGTCGCATGGGAGCTTGGCCTGTTGATCCTCAGCGGCCTGGGGCTGGGGGTTGGCCTGGGGTTGGCCGTCAGCGGGCTGTACATCCCGTATCTCCAGTTCAGTGCCGATAGCACCGCGCTGGTGCCACCCTATGTTGTGGTGATTGCCTGGGCCGAGCTTGCCCAGATCCCGATTTTGTTCCTGGGCACGTTCGCCGTCATTCTGGTCGTGCTGCTGGTTGTGCTGAGCCGGATGCGCATCTTTGAGGCGGTCAAGCTGGGAGAAAGCCTGTGATCAGCGAGCGACAAGCCTTTATTGTCTGTGAAGGGCTGGTGCAGATCTTCCAGGTTGCCAACATCGAGGTGCTTGCGCTGCAGGGGCTTGATCTGACGGTGCAGGAGGGCGAGCTGGTCGGCGTGGTGGGCACCAGCGGCAGTGGCAAGACCACGCTCCTGAATGTACTGGGTGGCCTGGTCCGTCCCTCAGCCGGCAGGATTCTGGTGGATGGGCAGAATCTGGCCAAGCTGTCTGCACACGAGCTGGATGAGTACCGGCAGCTGCGGGTTGGGTTTGTGTGGCAGCAGGGGGCGCGCAATCTGGTGCCGTACCTCTCCGCCCTGGAGAATGTTGAGCTTCCGGCGACAATGGCGGGGATGGTAGGCCGCGAAGTCCGCGAGCGGGCGCAACGCCTGCTGGAACTGGTGGGACTGGGCGACCGCCGCAATCATCGACCGGCACAGCTTTCTGGCGGCGAGCAGCAGCGGGTGGCGATTGCTGTCGCCATGGTCAACCAGCCCAGACTCCTGCTGGCGGACGAGCCGACCGGCGAGCTTGACTCTGTGACCGCCGGGCACGTCTACGAAACCTTCAAGATGCTCAATCGAGAGCTTGGCCTGACGATTCTGATCGTCAGCCATGACCCCGGGATCGCGCGCCACGTTGACCGGGTGGTTGCGATTCGGGATGGCAAGATGGCGACCGAAACCGTGCGGAGGCGGAACCCCCCGGCTGACCAGCATGCGGCCCATGAGGATCACTTCGAGGAGTTGATTGTGCTGGATTCGGCGGGCAGACTGCAAATCCCCCGCGACCTCCGGGAACAGGTGGGCCTCAATGCACGCGCGCGCCTGGAAATGGTCGACGGTGGCATTCTGATCCGGCCTGCCACGGACCTGGGCGAGACGTCATCGCAGGCCGAAATCCACATCAAGCGGACGGTTGCAGCAGAAGAGACGAGTTTCCGGTGGCTGCGAAGGCTGTGGCGCAAACCATGACGACCGAGATCGCAATCGACGTGCAGGATGTGCAGCGTGTCTACCCGACGCAGACGGAACCGGTGTATGCGCTGCGCGCGGTCAGTCTGCAGGTTGCGAGTGGCAGGCTGGTCGCGATCAAGGGGCGATCCGGCAGCGGCAAGACCACGCTGCTGAACTGCATTGGCGGATTGGACTCGCCAACCAGCGGGGCGATTCGCATCTACGGCAAAGACCTGGCGGCGATGAGCGATGCGGACCGCACCACCTGGCGCCGCCGTGAAGTGGGGTTCGTGTTTCAGTCTCCGGGGCTGCTGTCGAGCTTTTCCGCCTACGAAAATCTTGACATGATGCTGCGCCTGGCACGGTCCCCGCGCCGCGAGCGGCGCAAGCGCATCCTCGAGCAACTGGATCGGGTTGGCTTGCACCAGTGGGCTGACCATCGGCCGTCGGAGCTTTCCGGCGGGCAGCAGCAGCGGGTGGCGATTGCGCGCGCGCTCGTGACCAGACCGGGGCTGATCCTGGCGGACGAGCCAACCAGCGACATGGATACCGAAACCACCCACATGATCCTGACCCTGTTCCGTCAATTCGTGGCGGAGAACAGGACGACGGTGCTGCTCTCCAGCCATGATCCGCTGGTCGATGACTATGTTGATGCCGTCTACTACCTGGTTGACGGGCGGATCGAACCGGCATAACCGGGGGGCGCCCCGGGATCATCCGTGCGGACAACGGGGTCTTGCCTCGGAATATGTCTCCCCTGTGCCTGGCAGGAACAATCACACAGCGAAGCCTGCCGAACGGGGCAGACTTCTGTTGTGGTTGGCGAATGTTGCCCGGCCAGGCTGCGCAGCCGGATGGCTACTCGGCGGCGGCCAGCGCCCCCATCGGGTCCCAGGGGGGCAGTACAACCAGATCGGAAG
>CAZGYW010000536.1:0-2733 GCA_964530495.1 uncultured Anaerolineae bacterium | reverse complement strand
CGCATGGCGACGATCAAGGCTACCTACACCTCCAGCGTGGGGAGCCGCCGCCTGCCAACGATGATGGACGAGCCGCTGGCGACGCGCATCCGGGAGGACGCTCACGAGTACGGGGCCACCACCCGTCGCCCGCGTGATATCGCGTATATCGACGTTCCGTGCCTGCGCTTCTTCGCCCGCGTCAGCGGCGCGACCCACGTGGTGCTCACCCACCTGGATATCGCCTATCCGGACGTGCCGGTGCGCGTCTGCACCCACTACCTGGATAAGCACGGCACGCCCGCCAATTACCGGCCGGACCAGGCGATGCTCAACGGCGTTGTCCCGCAGTATGTGGACTTGCCGGGCTGGGACGGCACGGCGCTGCAGGGCGTGACCGACCTGGCGGCCCTGCCCATGGCAGCGCAGCAGTACATCGCGTTCCTCAGCCAGGCACTGGGCCTGACGCCGATCTTCGGCACGACCGGCCCCCAGCGCGACGCGATCATCTCCTGGCTGCCGGCCTGACCTCACCCCCTGGCCCCTCTTCAAGGGAGACGGGGAAACCGGGCGTGCCATCGATCCGGCGCGGTGGCACGCTTTTAGCACAAACGTGCTATACTATCCCCAGTGAACGGTTCTGATCCCACAGGATAAGCGCATGGCCAAAGCACGCACCAAGTACGTCTGCCAGGAGTGCGGGCGCGAGTCCGCCGGCTACATGGGGCGCTGCCCCAACTGCGGGGAGTTCAACACCATGGTTGAGGTCGTGGAGGCGCCGCCCGCCAGAGGCGCGCCCGCGCGGCCCAGCGCCACCCCGCAATCCCGCCCGCAGAAGCTGCGCGAGGTCAGCACCGAGGCCGGGCTGCGCCTGCCGCTGCCCATCCCGGAGTTCTCCCGCGTGCTGGGCGGCGGGATCGTGCCCGGCAGCGTGATCCTGATCGGCGGCGACCCCGGTGTTGGCAAGAGTACGCTGCTCCTCCAGGCGGCGGCGGTGCTGGCCGATGCGGTTGGAACGGTGCTGTATGTCTCCGGGGAGGAGTCGGCCCGCCAGATCCGGATGCGCGCTGACCGGCTCAGCCTGGCCCCGGACGCCCTCTACCTGGTGACGGAAACCAACCTCGGCGCGATCTTCGAGCACGTGGCCCAGCTTCAGCCGCAGGTGCTGGTCGTGGACTCGATCCAGACGACCTATATGGAGGAGTTGACCTCCACGGCGGGCAGCATCACCCAGGTGCGGGAGTGCGCCAACCGCCTGCGCGAGCTGGCCAAGAGCAGCGGGATGGCTGTCTTCCTGGTAGGGCATGTGACCAAGGAAGGCGCCATTGCCGGGCCGCGCGTGCTGGAGCACATCGTGGATACGGTGCTCTACCTGGAGGGCGACCCGTTCCAGGTGTACCGGCTGCTGCGCAGCGTCAAGAACCGCTTCGGGGCTACCAGCGAGGTCGGGGTATTCGAGATGCGCGGCACCGGGCTGGTGGAAGTGGCGAACCCTTCGGAGGCGTTCCTGGCGGAGCGGGTGGTCAACGCGCCGGGCAGCGCGATCGCCGTCACGCTGGAGGGCACGCGTCCGCTGCTGGTGGAGGTACAGTCCCTGTGCAGCCAGACGACCTTCGGCTACGCCCGGCGGACGGCCAATGGCGTGGACTACAACCGCCTGCTGCTGCTGGCCGCGGTGCTGACCCGGCGCATGGGCTTCCGGCTGGCGGAGCAGGATATTTTCGTCAATGTGATCGGCGGCCTGAAGATCGACGAGCCGGCGGCTGACCTGGCCGTGGCGGTGGCGCTGGCCTCCAGCTACCTGGACCGCCCGGTCCCCGCCGACCTGGCGATTGTGGGCGAGATCGGGCTGAGCGGGGAGCTGCGCGCCGTCAGCCAGCTCCCGCTGCGCCTCAACGAAGCGGCCAAGCTTGGCTTCAAGCGGATCATCGTGCCGCGCGCCCGCCGCCAGGATGACCTGAACGTCAAAGGGCTGGAGGTGATCCCGGTGCGCAACATCGCGGAAGCCTTCCGCGTGGCCGTGCCGGAGAAGGACAAGTAGAGGAAGGAGCAGTCCGGACATGAAATACGGTTTTGTGCTGCCGCGTGGAGATGCCCGCATCGCCTTCCAGCACGCCCAGGCGGCGGAAGAAGCGGGCTGGGATGGCTTTTTCGTGTGGGAGGGGGTGTGGAGCGTGGATGCCTGGGTGGCGCTGACCGCCGCCGCCATGCGTACGGAGCGCATCCGGTTGGGCACCATGATCTCGCCCCTGCCGCGGATGCGCCCCTGGAAGCTGGCCGCCGAGACGGCCACGCTCGATCACCTGTCGGGCGGGCGCGTGATCCTCTCCGTTGGGCTGGGGGCGCCCGATACCGGCTACGCGGAGTTCGGCGAGGAGACCGACCGCAAGCTCCGCGCCGAATTGCTGGACGAAGGGCTTGATATCGTCACCGGCCTGTGGCGCGGGCAGCCTTTCAACTATGACGGCAAGCACTATCACATCCGCGCAACGGACTTTCCCCCTCCGCCGCAGCCGGTCCAGCAGCCGCGCATCACGACCTGGGTGGTCGGTGCCTGGCCGCGCCCGGCTTCCATGCAGCGCACCCTGCGCTACGACGGGATTTTGCCGCTGGTGATGGAGGCAGAAGGCCACCAGTTCCGCCCTTCGACGCCGGAGGACATCCGCCAGATCAGCGAATATGTCGCAGCCAACCGGGTAGAGGACGGGCCGTTCGACATCGTGGTCGAGGGGATGACGCCGGGCGATGACCGCG
>CAZGYW010000535.1:0-2736 GCA_964530495.1 uncultured Anaerolineae bacterium | reverse complement strand
CCGTCACAGCGACAACGGTCTTGCCTGCCAGGTCCGGGAGGTCAGCCAGGAAGGCGTTGCCGCCGGCCGGGTTGTAGGTGATAAACCACTTGGTGTTCAGGTAGTCAACATAGCCATCCGCCCGCATAGTCTCCAGGGCGGCGTTGAACGGCTCCACCAGGTCAGAGCCGTTGGGGAAGATGAAACCAAAGTCCTCAGTGGTGAGCCGGTCGCCGGTGAGTTTCAGCGCGCCTTCACTGGCGCCGATGTAGCCACGGCTGGACACAGCGTCCATGATGACGGCGTCAACGTCGCCGGCCAGGAGGGCTTGCACGGTGGCGCCGAAGTTCTCGAACAGAATGATGCGCGGATTCTCTTCGTTCCCGTCCAGAACATCATAGACCGCGGTGTAGAACGGCGTTGTGCCGGGCTGCGCACCGATGAGCAGGGACTCATTCGCCGCGAATTCCTCGGCATTGGTGAAACGGTCTTCATCACCGCGCACCAGCAGGAACTGCTCCATAGTCATGTAGGGTGAGGAGAAGTCTACCACCTCGTCGCGGTCGGCGCGGATAGTGATGCCGTCCATGCCGATGTCGAACTGGCTGGCGCTGACAGAGCTGATCATGGCATCGAAGCTGATCAGGCTCCATTCCACAACACAATTCAGGCGGCGGCAGATTTCCTCGACGGCATCGTACTCCCAGCCGACGGCCCTGCCGGTCTCGGCATCCTCAAAATTCAGCGGGATGAAGGCGTTCTCGGTGACGGCCTGGATAACCCGGCCCTCCAGGTCCGGCAGTTCGCCCCACTGCGCGTTGGCCAGCGGCGCAGGGATGAGCGCAACCAGCAACGCCAGCGCAAGATACAGGCTCACATTACGAAAGGTACGGCGCATCAGTCTTTCCTCCTGGACTACGAAAAACACTCAGAATCCATTCAAGTCAATGCCGCTTCAATCTTACCATTGGCTCATGCCTTCGGCACGGATTTGACCAGCGAATCACGCACTATCCAATTGGATCAGTGGACAGCACCCGGCGCAAGCCCAGCGCTTCGTACCCGGCCAGGGTCTCATCCGCCAGCGCGTCGAAGTCGATTTCGGGGTGCGCGACGGACGATGTGCAGTCTTCCAGCAGGCGCAGGCGGCTGATGACTTCCGGGCGGGCGCGGAAGTAGCGCACAAAGGACGTGATGGTTTCCAGCACGCAATGGCTCCTGGCCTGCCCGGCAATGTAGATCAGATCATAGGTGGCCAGCAGTTCCAGAAAGGCGGTGTTGAGGTCGCCACCTCGAGCTGCCTCTGCCGGGAGCTTGACTTCCGGCTCGACGATTGAGTAGTGCTCGGTGCGGTCCAGATAGCCCTTGCTGAGAAACTCCAGGCGGGCGTTGCGGGCGGCGCTGTGAAAAACCAGCGCTTCGTACAGCGCCGGCGTGATCGTGTGGCCGGGTGTGCCGATCATGGTGTGGAAGGGCCAGATCATCAGCGTTTTTCTGGCCTGTTTCTCAAGCAGCTGGACGTACTCGACCGACCATTCAGGCTCAAAACGTGGAATCCACTGACCGCAAGCCACTGCTTCACCTGTGATGGTCGTATAGGGGGCTGGGGGGTGGCCAGCCGGGTCTACCCACCAGGTCGGGTAGAAAATCTGGAAGGGCGTGTGGCTGTCCAGCGAGGCGGTGATGGTGGTGACGTGCTCCAGGTTGCGGAACAACCACTCGATGGTGCGGCGGGTATCGGCGATCGCGCCGGGAACGGATAGCGCGCCATCTGCATGGATGAAGTCGACCTGGGCATCTACCAGGACGAGGATGATGCGCCGGGTGTCCTCCTGGGCCGGGGCCGCGCCAGCAGCCAGGCCGGCGGCAATTGCCGCGGCTGTGTCCGGCACGTAAAGGGCTCCAACCCGGTCAGGGTTGTAGAAGTCCGGGAATTGCATTGTGTCACGCTCCATTACAATCGGCCATTTCCAGGTGTCAACTGGCCGGGCCAGTCGGGTATACGCCCAGACCCGGGGCATCTGGCAAATGCAGGTAACCGTTTTCCCAGCGCACGCCGCCGGAGTATGGATCATTGGTCACGGTCAGAAAACCGTCCAGATCGGCGAAGTCCACCAGGGGGGCCAGATGGGCCGCGGCTGTGACCCCGACCACGCTCTCCATCATGCAGCCGAGCATGACCTTCATGCCCAGGGCGCGGGCCAGCGTGATCATCTTGCGCGCCTCCCGCAGGCCCCCGCACTTCGCCAGCTTGATGTTGATGCCATCCGCGCCGCCATGCAGCGGTAGGATGTCCTGCGAATTGTGAATTGATTCGTCCGCGATCAGGGGCGGCATGCCCTCCGGAAGGCGGCGGGCCAACTCGTGCCAGCCGGCGATGTTGCGCTGGGCGAGCGGCTGCTCGATGAATAGCAGGTTGTAGCGCGCCAGGCGTGGGATGATGGTTGCCGCTTCGTCAACTGTCCAGGCGGCGTTGGCGTCCACACACAGCCGGGCGGAGGAGTGCTCCGCGGCCATGCGGACGAGTGCTTCGTCGCGGTCCAGGTTACCCGATCCCAGTTTGATCTTGAGCAGCGGGTAGGTTCGGGCGTCATCCAGCTTCTGGAGGAATTCCTCGTCATCGGCCATGCCCAGCGTGTAGGTGCTCAGCGGTGCGGCAGCCGGATCAAGGCCCCACAGGCGGTACAGGGGCTGGCCCAGGCGCTGAGCCCACAGGTCATGCAGCGCGATGTCCACGGCGGCGCGGGCCGGGGCCGG